>ADBE01000046.1 GCA_000176735.1 Neisseria polysaccharea ATCC 43768
AATCTCTAAATTTTCAGCTAACCTTTGAATATTGCCGCTACCCCAAGGTCTGGATTCCCGCCACTTTTCGTCATTCCCGCGAAAGCGGGAATCTAGAATCTCTAAATCTTCAGATAACCTTTGAATATTGCCGCTATCCCAAGGTCTGGATTCCCGCCTGCGCGGGAATGACGGTTTAGAAGTTACCCGAAATCTCAAAAAAAAAACCGAAACCGAACACACTGGATTCCCGCTTTCGCGGGAATGACGGCGGAGGGTGGACGATGCCGTCTGAAGCCCGACAAGGCATTTGATGCCGTCTGAAACCCCGTCATTCCCCCTGCTGTCCGCAACCTTTCGTCATTCCCGTGAAAACGGGAATCTAGAACTTCAAACTTTCAGATAATCTTTGAATATTGCCGCCGCCCGAAGGTCTGGATTCCCGCCTGCGCGGGAATGACGGCAAACGGGGGATGGGGCATCACGATGCGGCGGCAATGTGTCCGGAATGGGGCGGTTTATCCGAAAAAGCCCATTTTGACTTGGATGAGTTTTTCCAGTTCGTTCAGGATGCGCCGGCGCGAGACGAAAAAGATGATGTGGTCGCCGTCTTGGATGACGGTTTCGGTATGGTGTCCCATAATGGTTTCGCCGGTTTCGGCGCGGACGACGGCGGCAATGTGGCAGCCTTCGGGCCATTTGATGCCGCTGATGCGCCTGCCGATGATGGCGGAAGTTTTTTTGTCGCCGTGTGCGACGACTTCGATGGCTTCCGCCGTGCCGCGCCGGATGGGGTGGACGGCAACGATGTCGCCGCGCCGGATGTGGGCGAGTATCGATCCGATGGTGATGAGGTGGGGGGAGACGACGATGTCGATTTTATTGCCTTCGAGCAAATCGACGTAGCTTGAGCGGTTGACGATGCCGATGACGCGCTTCGCTCCGAGGTTTTTCGCCAAAAGGGCGGACATAATGTTGCTTTCGTCGTCGTTGGTCAGGGCGCAAAATACGTCGATTTCGTCGATGTATTCGTTGTCGAGCAGGGTTTCGTCGGTTGCCGAACCTTGCAGGACGAGGGTGTTGTCGAGGTTTTCGGCTATCCATTCGGCACGGCGCGGCCGGCATTCGATGATTTTGACGTTGTATGCGTGTTCGAGCTGTTTGGCGAGGCGGTAGCCGATGTTGCCGCCGCCGGCAATCATAATGCGGCGGGTGCTGGTTTCTTTGGGGCGCAATTCGGGTATGACCGCGCCGATGTTTTCGGTGGCGGCAGCAAACAGGATTTCGTCGCCTTCGATGATGACGGTTTGCGGCGCGGGGACGATGAGGCGGTTGTTGCGGTAAACGGCGCAGATTTGGCAGTCGGCCCCGTCGGGAAGGTCGCGGGCGATGTCGGCGATTTCGCGGTTGACGAGCAGTCCGCCTCGCCGCGCCTGTATGATGACCATCCGCACGCGGTCGTCTGCAAAACGTAAAACCTGCAATGCGCCCGGGCAGTCTATCAGGCCGGCAAGCTGTTCGGTAACGAGTTGTTCGGGGCTGATGGTTTCGGTTATGCCGAATATGGAAAGGCTGCCGTTTTCGTTGTTTTCGAGCTTGGGGCTGAGGTATTCGAGGTATTCGCTGGAACGGACGCGCGCGATGCGGCCGGGGATGTTGAACAGGTCGGCGGCAACTTTGCAGGCGACGATGTTGGTTTCGTCGCTGCGGGAGAGCGCGAGCAGCAAGTCGGCATCTTCCGCGCCGGCGCGTTCTAATGTGAAGGGGGATGCGCCGTTGCCGAAAACGGTTTGGACATCGAGGCGGCTGCCTGTTTCCTGCAATGCTTTTTCGTCGATGTCGATAACGGTTACGTCGTTGTTGGGTATGGCGGCAAGGTTTTGTGCGACAGTAGAACCTACCTGCCCATTGCCTAAAATGAGGATTTTCACGGTGTGGGTCGTTGGGTGATGAAATGGGGGATTGTACCGCAACCGGGGGCGGAAATGCCGTCTGAAGGCAGATTTTGCGTTCAGACGGCATTGCGCCTCAAGATTCGACGGGGATGATGCCGATTTTCGCCTGCCATTTGCGCGGGGCGGTGGCGTGGATGGATTCGCCTTTGCTATCTACGGCGACGGTTACGGGCATATCTTTGACTTCAAATTCGTAAATGGCTTCCATACCCAATTCGGGGAACGCCAAGACTTTGGAAGATTTGATGGCTTTTGCCACGAGGTATGCCGCGCCGCCGACTGCCATGAGGTACACGGCTTTGTTGTCGGCGATGGCTTCGCAGGTGGCCGCGCCGCGTTCGGATTTGCCGATCATGCCCAAGAGGCCGGTTTGTTCGAGCATTTGGCGGGTGAATTTGTCCATACGGGTGGCGGTGGTGGGGCCTGCCGGGCCGACGACTTCATCGCCGACCGGATCGACGGGACCAACGTAGTAAATCAGGCGGTTGGTGAAATCGACGGGCAATTCTTCGCCTTTGTCGAGCATATCGACGAGGCGTTTGTGTGCAGCATCGCGGCCGGTAAGGATTTTGCCGTTCAACAGCAATACGTCGCCGGTTTTCCAGCTTGCCACTTCTTCTTTAGTCAATTTATCGACATCGACGCGTTTGCCGTTGTCGGGGCTGTAAGTCAAATCGGGCCAGTCTTCGACGCGCGGCGGCGTGAGTTCGACAGGGCCTGAGCCGTCCAATTCGAACTCGACGTGGCGGGTGGCGGCGCAGTTGGGAATCATGGCAATCGGTTTGGAGGCGGCGTGGGTCGGGTAATCGAGGATTTTCACGTCCAACACGGTGGTCAGCCCGCCCAAGCCTTGCGCGCCGATGCCCAGCGCGTTGACTTTTTCAAAGAGTTCGAGGCGCAGGGCTTCGGTGGTGGACAATTCTGCGCCGGACGCGGCTTTTTCCTGCAACTCTTGAATGTCGATGTGGCTCATCAGGGATTCTTTCGCCATCAGCACGGCTTTTTCGGGCGTGCCGCCGATACCGATGCCCAAGATGCCGGGGGGACACCAGCCCGCACCCATGGTCGGGATGGTTTTCAATACCCAATCGACGATGTTGTCGGAAGGATTAAGCATGGCGAGTTTGGATTTGTTTTCAGAACCACCGCCTTTTGCCGCGCAGGTTACTTCGACTTTGTCGCCCGGCACGATGCTCATGTGGATGACGGCGGGGGTGTTGTCTTTGGTGTTTTGACGCTTGCCGGCAGGGTCGGCGAGGACGGACGCGCGCAGGGTGTTGCCTTCCCAAGTGTAGGCGCGGCGCACGCCTTCGTTAACCATTTCTTCCACGCTCATGTCCGCATCCCATTGGACGTTCATGCCGACTTTGAGGAAGACGGTCGCGATACCGGTATCTTGGCAGATGGGGCGGTTGTTTTCGGCACACATACGGCTGTTGACCAAAATCTGCGTCATCGCGTCTTTGGCGGCGGGGTTTTCTTCCTTCTGCCACGCCTTATAAAGCGCGTCGATGTAGTCTTTGGGATGGTAATAGCTGATGAATTGGAAGGCATCGCAAATGCTTTGGATAAAGTCTTCCTGTTTGATGACGGTCATGATTGTGTTCCTTTTCAAGGTTGTGGCGGTAAGTGTCTGCTGCTGTTTTAAACAACCTTTTTGAAGGCTGTTTTTTATCAGGTTGAAATAGTGCCAGCGTTTGTACGGTAAAGACAATACATAATTCTAATCTATTGATTATCAATTTGTTTTAATAAAATACTGTTTCACTCGGGTTTTGATATTTGTAATCTTTGCCTGTTGCCTGTAATGGAAATAAAACTACAAATATGTTTGGTAATTTTAGGTTTTTTATAAATGCCGTCCGAACCTGTCCGAATATCCGTTTTAACGGCATAAAAATTATTCTCAATAATTTCAATCTGATTTCAATCGCTTAAAGGATATAACGACAGCAGGGAGTTGTCATATATGAAAGAGGAAATTTTGACTGAAGTCAAACGCATTTGACTTTTTGAAATTTTACAACTTATTTTCCAAATATCAGAATTTTCAAAAATATACATATATTACAGTAATATATATATTTTTCACTAGATTGCAATAATGAGAATGGATTGTATTTTTCTGTTTGTTTTTTCTGTTTTTCAGACGGCATTATTTATAAACTTATTGAAAAATAATTATATTTTAAAATTTCGTACATAAATTTTATCAACAATATATGT
The DNA here is from genome assembly GCA_000176735.1 of Neisseria polysaccharea ATCC 43768. Lineage (GTDB taxonomy): Bacteria > Pseudomonadota > Gammaproteobacteria > Burkholderiales > Neisseriaceae > Neisseria > Neisseria polysaccharea. Next base: position 4,161 of record ADBE01000046.1, read on the forward strand.
TTCTATGGCAATTTTGTAGTTTAGTAACGATAAGGCACAAATTCTGATAAACTATATTTCACATAAGAAACATTAAGTTATAAACATATTCATAGTACGCGAGAGGAAGTCCTTGTTCCTCTTGTGTAACAAAAATACACAATACCAAATCTACTATCCTTCCAACAGGACACTGCCATGAGTGAAAATTTGTTAACCCTGACCATAGACGGACACGAGGTCAAGGCCTCCGCCGATTCGTCCATTATCCAAGCCTACGCTCGTTCCGGTAGCGCGATTACCGCCAATGTCGGCTGCATGGGGCAGGGCGTATGCGGTTCGTGCCGCTGCATGATCCGTAAAGAAGGCGAGCGCGAGGTAACGACTGCGTTGGCGTGTGAAACCAAAGTCGAAGAAGGGATGCAGGTCAGCTTCTTGGACTACTTTATCCCCGAGCATATCCAGTATTACGACGTGGGCGAAGTCGGCGACGGCTGGAACTGGCTGGACGACACCGCCAAAGCCTTTCCCGAAGCGCAAAATTGCCGCCATTGCGGCGGCTGCAACCGCGCCTGCCCCAAAGGTTTGGAAGTGGAAAACGGCGTAGCGCAAGTGGTATCGGGCGACTTCGGTGCGGCTGCGCTGACCTTCGACCAATGCGTGATGTGCAACCTCTGCACCCTTTCCTGCCCGGAACACATCCGTCCGAACCACTTGGGCCTGTTCGCACGCCGTATGAAAGCGGCGCGTACGTTGCGCCCTGTGGATTTGATGCGCCGCCTGCGCGAAATCGACAGCGGCAAAATGAAAGTCGAATTTGAAGAGGAGTCAGTGTAATGGTTAACAAAATCCAAGGCATAGACTACGAAACCGCCCTTGCCAACCTGCGCGCGTCCTCTCTGGAGCTGCGCGGCGACCTGCCGGAAAAAAACGAATTACTGAGCCAATTCCATCCCGATTATCAGGCAAATGCACGCGTGAAGCTGCCCATCGGTCCGAACGCGGGCGATTACTGCCATCCCGATTTGGCGAAACTCTTAATCAGCCGGCCGCTGATTGACGATTATGATTTGTCGGGCGCAGAACATTTGAACACCGACGTATTGGTCATCGGCGGCGGTGGTGCGGGCGCGGCAGCGGCGTTGTCTGCGACCGAAGCAGGCGCGCGCGTGATTATGGCGAACAAGCTGCGTATCGGCGACAGCAATACCGTGATGGCGGAAGGCGGCATTCAGGCGGCAGTCGGCGCGGAAGACAGCCTGCAACAACACTTTGACGACACCGTCAAAGGAGGTCATCACGCGGGCAAAAAAGATTTGGTTGCCCAAATGGTTACCGACGCGCCGTCCGCCATCCGCTGGCTGATCGGTTTGGGTATGACCTTCGACCTTGCCAATGGCGCGGACAGCAACGGTATGTTGAGCCGCAAACGCGCGGGCGGTACGACCGTACCGCGTATTTTGAGCTACCGCGACTTTACCGGCCTTGAAATGATGCGTGTACTGCGCGAGGCGGTCGAACTCGATGAAAACATCACCCAGCTCAACCGCCACCCTGCCATCGAATTATTATCAGACGAACACGGCCGCTGCGTCGGCGCGATTTTGTACGATTTGGAAAAACGCTCTTTGGTGTTGGTTCACGCCAAAGCCGTGGTCTTGGCTACCGGCGGCAGCGGAAGGCTGCATTTGCAGGGTTTCGCCACTTCCAACCACTACGGCGCAACCGCCGACGGTTTAGTGATGGCGTACCGCGTCGGCGCGAAACTGCGTGATGTCGATTCTTTCCAATACCACCCGACCGGTGTTGCCCACCCTCCACACTTGGCGGGCGCGCTGATTTCCGAAGCCGTCCGTTCCGCAGGCACCAAACTGGTCAACGGTTTGGGCGAACGTTTCGTCGATGAATTGCAGCCGCGCGACGTGGTTGCCGCCGCCATTTTGCGTGAATGCCGCGAAGGGCGCGGCGTGGTACGCGACGGACAAGTCGGCGTATTCCTCGACACCCCGCGCCTGATTGCCAACGATCCTGATGTGTTGAACCGTTTGGTTACGCTCGGACACGTCGCCCACAAATGCGGCATCGATCCCGCTGTCGAACCCGTGATGATTCATCCGACCCTGCACTATCAAAACGGCGGTGTCGAAATCAACGGCGACGGCGCAACCTGTGTGGAAGGACTTTATTGCGCCGGCGAAGTAACCGGTGGCATCCACGGCCGCAACCGCCTGATGGGCAACGCGCTTTTGGACATCATCAGCTTCGGCCGCCGTGCCGGTAAAGCTGCGGCAAATTGCGGCCTGCCGCTGAAAAAAGTGCGCGGCGGTGTCGGACACGTCCACGACCTGCAACGAGAAATGACCCGCGCCGGACTGACCGGCGACATCAAAGCCCCCGTTTTATATCCCGACTACGGCAAATTCGATTTGCGCGAACACGCCGGTTTGCAGGAGCAACAATTATGAATCAAGCCAATCAAAACTTATTGCACCCGTCCCGCCAAGTCGGCGCGGATTTGACCGCGTGGCGCAAAGTCGGCGGCGGCGAAGGCCTGCTGGCGGCACTTGCCGATCCTCAAAGCATTGTTTCCAAACTGCAAGAAGCCAACCTATGCGGTATGGGCGGTGCAGGTTTCCCGACTTGGCGCAAATGGGAGGCGGCGGTTGCCGCCCAAAGCAAACACGGCGACAAATACGTCGTCTGCAATGCCAACGAAGACGAACCGGGTACGTTCAAAGACCGCGTATTGCTGGCGAAAACGCCGCACCAAGTCATCGAGGGCGTATTGATTGCCGCCGTCGCCTGCCGCGCCAACAAAGCGGTTTTGTACGTCAACCCTCATCAGACCGACTCCATCGCCTCCATCACACCCGCCATCGAGCAATGGAAAAACAGCGATTTGTTTATCCGTATCGAAAACTACTTGGGCAAACCTTTGGATTTGCAACTGGTTGAAACGTCAGGCCGCTATATCGGCGGCGAAGAAACCGCCGTGATTTCTTGGCTGGAAGGCGGTTTCCCCTTCCCCCGCCGCAAGCCGCCGTTCCCAGCCGAAAGCGGTGTCAACGGCGAGCCGACCCTGATCAACAATACCGAAACCTTCGCCAATATTCCGCAAATCCTTGCCAAAGGCGCGGAATGGTACAAATCGCTGGGTTTGGGCGATGCGGCCGGTACAAAACTCTATTCGCTTTCCGGCGACGTATTGAATCCGGGCCTGTACGAACTGCCGATGGGCACGACCCTGCAATCGCTGATTTTCGACTACGGCGGCGGTATGCTCGAAGGCCGCACGTTTAAAGCCGTGTTTACCGGCGGCCCGTCAAACACGCTTTTGACCGTAAAAGATTTGGACGTGCCTTTGGACTTCGTGTCCGTGCGCGAACGCAAATCCAGCCTCGGTACGGGCGCGATGATTGTGATTTCCGAAGGCACGAGCGTAGTGCGTAAAGTGTCCGAATATGTGGAATTTTTTGCATCCAACTCGTGCGGACAATGCCCGCCGTGCAAAGGCGGCACGTTCCAACTTTCACGCCTGCTCAACCGCGTGGATACCGGCATCGGCACTTCAGACGACCTCCGCGCCCTGCAAAGCTTGTGCCAACTTCTGCCACGAAGCGGACGCTGCGGTCTGATTGACGGCGCGGTTACTGTGTTGCAAAGCTCGCTGCGTACCTTCCCCGAAGAGTACGGGCTGCCGGCGGAGCAGGATTAATCCGATACGGCGTTTCAGACGACCTTTTCTATATAGGAGGTCGTTTGAAAAATACCTGTAGTATTTGTTAGGTTTCACAACCGAACCTTCCCAAACTACTTACCAGATGCTTCGCCAGCAGAAAAAACGATACGGTGTATCTTGAGGTTTTGCCCTCTCCCTAACCCTCTCCCACGGGGAGAGGGAATGATGGTGCTGAAAATTGACCATTATCGGACTTTCTGCAATCTGTCCCCTCTCCCCGTGGGAGAGGGTTAGGGAGAGGGCAAAAAACGTAAAAGCTCAAGAAACGTCATCTGAAAAAGATGGCAACACAAAAGTACGCATTACCCAAACACCCAAAAGAAAAACATAAAAACAACTGCTGCCAAATACGTTTCAGACGACCTCTCCCACCAAAATCAGGCACACGTCGTCTGAAATCCGATTTCCCCAATACTTCAAACTAGGAGACTCAACATGGGCTTCAAGCCAATTCCTGCTGCGGTCGCACTTGTGCTGACGCTGCTTATCTGGTTCGTTATCCCCGTCCCTCAAGGCGTATCGCCTGACGCATGGCATCTTTTGGCATTGTTTGTCGGCATCATTGCCGGCATCATCGGCAAAGCCATGCCTATCGGCGCCATGGCGATTTTGGGCATTACCTTGGTTGCACTGACCGGCGTGACCAACGAAAAAGCCGCCGACGCAACCAAAGACGCTTTGAGCAGCCTCAATAACTCACTCATCTGGATGATCGGTATCGCCATCATCATCTCTCGCGGTTTGTTGAAAACCGGCTTGGGGATGCGTATCGGCTACCTTCTGATTTCCCTTTTCGGCAAACGCACGCTAGGCGTAGGTTACAGCTTGACTTTGGCGGACTTGGTCATCGGTCCGGTAACGCCGAGCAACACCGCGCGCGGCGGTGCGATTGTGCATCCGATTATGCGTTCCATCGCACTGAGCTTCGACTCCGATCCTGAAAAAGGTACGGAAGGCAAAATCGGTAAATACCTTGCACTGGTCAACTTCCACTCCAACGTGATTACCTGTCTGATTTTTATCACTGCCACCGCACCCAATCCGCTGGTAGTCGAATTGGTTGCCAAAGCCACCAACTCGCAAATCCAACTCTCTTGGGGCACATGGTTCTTGGCGATGGTCGTACCCGGCCTGCTTGCTATGCTGCTGATGCCGCCGGTGCTGTATTTCCTGTATCCGCCCGAAATCAAACAAACGCCTGACGCGACCGCCCTTGCCAAAGAAAAACTGAAAGAAATGGGCGCGATGACGCGCGACGAAAAAATGATGCTCGGCATTTTCGTGATCCTGCTGCTGTTGTGGGCGGGCATTCCCGAAATGCTGGCCGGCGTGAAAGTCGATGCCGCCGCCACCACCTTCCTCGGCCTGAGCCTCTGCCTTTTGAGTGGCGTCCTGACTTGGGACGACGCACTGAAGGAAAAAAGCGCGTGGGACACCATCGTTTGGTTTGCCGCCTTGGTGATGATGGCGAACTTCCTCAACAAACTGGGGCTTATCGGCTGGCTGTCCGAATCCATGCAAAGCGGCATCGCCCATTTGGGCTTGGGTTGGGAAGCCGGCTGCGCCCTGCTGATGCTTGCCTACCTCTACGCCCACTACGTTTTCGCCAGCGGCACGGCACACGTTACCGCGATGTTCGGCGCGTTTTACGGCGCAGGTCTGGCATTGGGCGCGCCGCCTATGCTGTTTGCCCTGATGATGGCGGCCGCCACCGGCATAATGATGTCGCTGACCCACTACGCCACCGGTTCCGCGCCTGTGATTTACGGCTCAAACTACGTCAATATGGGCGAATGGTGGAAGGCGGGCTTCATTATGAGCGTTATCGAAATCCTGATTTTCGCCACAGTCGGCATTTTGTGGTGGAAAGCTTTGGGTTATTGGTAAACCGCCGGCTGTTTGAATGTTAAGGCAAAAATGCCGTCTGAAACCGTTTCGCGTTTCAGACGGCATCCGCCGTCATTCCCGCGCAGGCGGGAATCCAGACCTTCGGGCGGCGGCAATATTCAAAGATTATCTGAAAGTTTGAGGTTCTAGATTCCCGCTTTTGCGGGAATGACGAAAAATTGCAGGAATGATGAAGTTTCAGACGGCATCGCCCACCCTCCGCCGTCATTCCCACAAAAAACAGAAACCTAAAATTCCGTCATTCCCGCGCAGGCGGGAATCCAGACCGTTCGGTTTCAGCCGTTTCCGATAAATTCTTGCAACTTTGAGTTTCTAGATTCCCACTTTCGTGGGAATGACGTGATACAGATTCCCGTTCTGCATCACAAGATAAAAAACATATAAAAAACATTGGAGTATCAAACAATCCTTA
>ADBE01000045.1 GCA_000176735.1 Neisseria polysaccharea ATCC 43768
TGAAATGTTGAGACACAGCAGAGAAAGACAAGCTATCTCCCTTCTCAGGATAGAAAGGGAAGTAAGAGAGATTGTGGGCGTGTTAGAGTGCTGAGCCCTTTGTTTCCTGCCTGCCTCCTCTCTGATCTCTATGAGATCCCAGACAGGGGCCAAGGGTCCAGAATGGGAAGGGCCCATCAGGCCCATCAGGAAGTCAAGAAAAAGCCACAAACCTGGAGGGGCCTCACTGACAAGATTGATAACCTTTGCAGACTGATGACCAAGCACCAAGCAGGTTGATATCTGCTGACATAAATAAATCAAGGACCATATTTTTTTCTACTCTCCCTGCTGAAGAAATCAACTAGCCTGTTGAAATGGAAGGAATCGAACTGGTTAAGGCAGCATGAGAGATTAAAGCAGAAATTGGACTGAAGAATTACTTATAAATTAAGATATATGTCTTGAACAACTAGATTTGTAGTCTAAAATTTATACACTCCCTGCCATGTAGTAGATCAACATAA
>ADBE01000044.1 GCA_000176735.1 Neisseria polysaccharea ATCC 43768
CAAGGATTCTGGCCGCTTTGCAAACTGGTGAGTGACTTTACGTGTGCCACATAACCTTCTCTTGGCTTCAATGTTCCCATCTCAAATTGACCTCAACTTACAACCCTCCCGTAGTTCTGAAAGTCCAGTTCTTTCTGTGATCTAAGGTTCATTTCTAGCTCTAAAACTAAGCGTCTACGATTGGTATCTTTATTACTTGCAAAATTCGTTCGGAAGTAGGAAATAGATCATCTACAAAGTTATTCATCATTCTCTATGTATCCAACCTTTCTGCACAAAGCAGAATTTGTTTTGAGTTGAAGTTTAGGGTTCCAGTTGCTTTGGATGGAGAAAAGTCCTGAGTATCTTTACCTGGGTCTTAGCTAACTTTGCTTCTTGTTCTGGGTCTTTCATATCCAAGATGGTTTCTCTCTCTTTTTTTAAGTTTATTTATTTTTAAGAGTAGAGAGAGGAAGAAGAAGAAGGAGGAGGAGGAGGAGGAAGAAGAGGAGGAAGGAGGGGAGGGGTAGTGGGGTAGGGGAATCCAAGCAGGCTCCACACTGTCAGTGTGGAG
>ADBE01000043.1 GCA_000176735.1 Neisseria polysaccharea ATCC 43768
AAGAGGGCGATGTTGCCGTAGTTGTCGAGAAGTTGCGGATATTTTCGGGCATGGGCAAGGATGAGATATTGGACGATAAATTCGACGTCAACCACTCCGCCGCGCGCGTATTTGACGTTGCTGTCAACCGGCGGATGGGTGGGGAACATTTTTTCGCGCATTTCGATGATTTCGCCTGCCAAGGCGGTGTAGTCGCGCTTGGCGGTGAGGATTTCGGTGCGGATGCGGTCAAAGGCCGTCTGAATTTCGGGTGTGCCGCATATGAAGCGGGCGCGGGTGAGGGACTGGTGTTCCCATGTCCATGCGTTTTCGCGCTGGTATTTTTCGAAGGCGGCGATGCTGTGGGCGAGGAAGCCGGCGTCGCCGTTGGGCCGCAGGCGCAGGTCGGTTTCGTAGAGGCTGCCTGCGCCGGTGGCGGCGGAAAGCCAGTTGGTCAGGCGGCGGGCGAGGCGACTGTATACGTCTCCTGCGTCGGGATGGGGATCGTCGTAGAGGTAGACGAGGTCGAGATCGGAGGCGTAGCCGAGTTCTTTGCCGCCGAGTTTGCCGTAGCCGACGACGGCGAATTGCGGGGTGTCGCGGTGTTTTTTGGGCATGTCCGCCCATACGCACTGCAGGGCGGCGGCGAGGATGGTATCGGCGAGGGCGGAGAGTTGGTCGGAGAGGGATTCTACTGTCCACAGTCCGGCGAGGTCTTGGACGGCGAGGCGGAAGACTTGGGCGTGCTGGAAGCGGCGCAGGGTGTCCATTTGCGCTTCGGTGTCGCCGCCGCAGGCTTTGAGGTCGTCTGAAAGGGCGGCGGCGAGGGCTTGCCAGTCAAACGCGGTATCCAAAAGCTGCGCGCTGATGAGTTCGTCCAGCAGAATCGGATATTTGCTCAGATACGCCGCCACCCATGAGCTTTGGCTCATAATCTGCGCGAGTTGCGCCAAGGTTTGCGGATGTTCGTTGAGGAAGGCGAGATAGGCGGAACGGCGGCTGATGTTTTCGAGGAAGTCAAACAGCCGCATCAGCGTATCGGTCGGATTGTTTTGCTCTGCCGCCGCTTGTACGAACAGCGGCACAATGGCGTCAAAACGCGGCTGGGCGTGTGCGGAAAGATGGCGGTATTTATGACCGTGCCGGATTTGGTCGAGCCTTGCGGCGATAGTTTCGGCATCGAACCCGTGCGCCTTCAGACGGCATCGCCGCCCTTCTTCGTCGGGTTTGTCCTGCCATGCCCATTGCCATTCGCTGTTGTCTTGCGTTTGCTCTTCGGGTTCGCTCAAAATTTCGTTGAACAACTGATTGACTTTGTTCCGATGCACATTGAGGCCGTCTGAAAAAGCAGCATAGCTGTCGAAACCCATGCTTTCGGCGAGCAGTTGTTGTTGTTCGGGCGAGGCGGGCAGGGTTTGGGTTTGCTGGTCGTCCCAGTATTGCAGGCGGTGTTCGACGTCGCGCAGGAAGCGGTAGGCGGCGAGCAGGGTTTCGACGTTTTCAGACGGCATGATGCCCAGCTCGGCAAGTTTCTCCAGCGTTTCCTGCGTGCCTTTCAGTTGCAGCACGCGCATTTGCCCGCCGCGTATCATTTGGAAAATTTGGGCGATAAATTCGACTTCGCGGATGCCGCCCGCGCCGAGTTTGATGTTGTCCGCCATCCCTTTTTTGCTGACTTCGCTGCGGATTTGGCGGTGCAGATTGCGCATCGCCTCATACGCGCTGTAATCCAGATATTTGCGGAACACAAAGGGACGCACCAGCGATTTGATGTCGTTCGGATACGGCGTAACTACGCGGCCTTTGCACCACGCGTAGCGTTCCCATTCGCGCCCCTGCGTAATCAGGTATTGCTCTAGCGCGGTTTCGCTCAATACCAGCGCGCCGGAGTCGCCGTCCGGCCGCAGCCGCATATCGACGCGGAATACCTGCCCGTCGGCGGTAATGTCGTTCAACAATGCAATCAGTTTCTGCCCGACTTTGGTGAAAAACTCCTGATTGCCCCGTTCGCGCCTGCCGTCGGTATCGCCCGATTCGGGATAGATAAAAATCAAATCGATGTCGGAAGACACGTTCAACTCATAGCCGCCCGCCTTACCCATCGCCACCACGCTCAAATGCTGCGGCGATTTCGTATAACGCCCGATCGGCGTGCCGTACATGTCCCGATAATAGGCGTAGGAAAAGTCCAACGCAGTATTCACAGCAAAATCGGCAAACAGCGTAATCGTACGGGTTACTTCGTTCAAATCGCTGATGCGGTTTATATCGCGCACGATAATCTGCGACACGACATAACGGCGCAACTCGCGCAACTGCCGCGCCAATTCTTCCTCGTTTTCTTCCGCGCGGATTTTGTCCCAGTTGGCAAAGGCTTGGAAATCCGCTTCGGTTAATACTTTGTCTAGCATGGGCAGGAAGATTTCGGGCTTGAGTTTGCCGTTGTCGAGCTGGCGGGTGAGGAAGAGGGAATGGCGGCGGGCGGTGTCGAGGCGGTGGTCGGACATTTTGGATTCCGTTTGGAAGGATGGCAGGAAGATGATGGCGGATTCACTTCAAATCAGGACAGGGCGAGGGGATGCCGTACCGGTTTAAAGTCAAGGCACTATATCATAGCAATCTTCGATGCCGTCTGAAACCTTGCCCCGATATTCGGACGGACTCCTACCGATAAAAAACATCGGCAAATGCCGCTGCCCTCGTTTAGCCTTCGCCACGTTCTTTCAGAACTTTGCGGGCAATGGCTTTTTCTTGTGCCGAATTACCGAAAAAACCTTCGCTTTTTACGACGCGGCGTAATTTTTCACTGGATTCCTGCTGATATTCGTTCTGCAATTTACGGCTTCTCTCGTTAAATCGCTTTACGCCTTCTCCTGCTTCTTTTGCCAAATTTGCCGCGCTATCCCAAAAGCCCATAATCATGTTTTCCAATCGTTTCAAATAAATAAGGTCGTTGTTTCTGTCAAGAAACAACGACAGTTTATAAACTGTCGGAAAACAAAATGCCGTCTGAAGACAGATTCTGACTTTCAGACGGCATTTCAAAACAGATTAAGCGTTCAGCAGGCTTTCATCCAAAGCCAAATCGCCGTTTCGGTTAACCGCCACTTTGCGTGCCAACACGTTTTGCGCGATTTGTTGCGCTTCGGCGAGCGAGTGCATTTGATAAGTGCCGCATTGGTATTCGTTCAACTCGGGGATTTTGCTTTGGTCTTTGACATTCAAAACATCCTGCATCGAAGCCAGCCACGCATCGGCGACCTGCTGTTCGGAAGGCGTGCCGATAAGGCTCATGTAGAAACCGGTGCGGCAGCCCATCGGGGAAATGTCGATGATTTCCACGCCGTTGCCGTTCAAGTGGTCGCGCATAAAGCCGGCGAACAAATGCTCCAGCGTGTGTATGCCTTTTTCAGGCAGGATTTCTTTGTTAGGAACGCAAAAGCGCAGGTCGAATACGGTAATGGTGTCGCCTTTGGGCGTGGTCATGGTTTTCGCCACGCGTACGGCAGGGGCGTGCATACGGGTGTGGTCGACTTTGAAACTGTCTAATAGGGGCATTTTGTTATCCTTTTGAGTGGTTTATGTAGGTTTTCGGGATAGGATTTTGTCCAGCAATTCATCGTCCAAGACGCGGTCTGCGACTTTCAGCCATTCGCCTTGTGCTTCAGGGAAGCCGTTGCGGCAATATCCTGCCTGCGCGACAAAATCATAGACGGCATGGATGTAGTCGTTGATGCACAAAGCTGCCAAAGTGCAGGCATCGTCCCATAAGATCAAGACATGATTGGGGATATGTTTGTCGGATACATCTTCGACATTGTAGATATGCAAAGCATCTAGAATCCCGTCTTGCGAAGCGGCATAGAAGTAGCCTGTGTCGCCGTCGTCTTCAAAGACGACGCCATAAGGGACATGTTCGAAAAATGATTGTAAAACTTCGGGCGTGCCGACAGTAAAGTCTTTGATTTCGGCAGTCCGATATAGCGGTAATTGTGCCATTGGGTAATGCTCTCTTGAGTGAATTTTATATTAATTTTGATATTCCATAGTTCACTAAAAATCCACCAACCACTAGCCATAAATAAGTTAGTATTCCTAAAACAAACGGTTTTAATCCTGCCTTTTTGATTGCGCTTGCTTGCGTCGTTAAGCCAAGCGCAGCCATTGATGAAATTAATAAGAAAGAATCGATTTCAACGAATAATTTCACGAGTTCTTTTGGTAATAAATCAAAAGAATTAAAAATGGCAACACCAATAAAAAGTACAGCAAACCAAGGAATTGTAATTTTGTGTGATGTATTTTCTGATACTCCATTACTACGTGTTAATAACCAAGAAAGCATTAATAAAAAGGGGGCGAGCATCATCACTCGGATCATTTTGGAAATGACGGCAGTATTCGCCACGATAGGATCAATATTTTCCCCAATCGCATACACTTGAGCCACTTCGTGTACACTAGAACCAACATAAATACCGAATTGATGGGCGTTAATTAAATCTTGTGACCACGTGTAGAACAAGGGGTAAGTAAAAATAGCAAGCGTCCCGAAAATGACCACTATGGCAATCGCCACTGAAACTTTATGGGATTCTGCTTTGGTAACAGACTCTGCCGCCATCACTGCTGCCGCACCGCAAATGCTGCAACCTGCCCCAGTGAGATAAACCAATTGTTTATCCATTTTTAGATAACGAATGCCTAAAAGTGCGGTAAAAAAGAAGGTTGAAATTAGCATGATTGCATCGGTAACGACAGCATTTAATCCTACATCGGCAATATCGCCAAAAGTGAGGCGGAAACCATACAGCACAATGCCAGTGCGAAGAAGCGCGCCTTTGGCAAACAAAACGCCTTTTTCCACTTGTGTTGAAAATTGCGGATAAATGGTATTGCCGATTGCCATTCCCAGCAAGATAGCAATAATTAAAGCACTGATATGATAATGATGGGAAAAATCAGTGTTTCCTAAATAGTTAGCAAGTATAGCGATAATCGCGATAAATATAAGTCCGAAATAAAAGGGACGTGTGTTCATTTTTTCTTTCCGTGATAACACTCAAATTACAATTCGGCAATCTTTACCGCTTCGCCCGAAGCCGCGCTCAGGGCTTCGTTTAAAACGTCATAAAAATCGCGGTTGTCGCGCGTTGCCAGCCATTTGCCGTTTTGCTCGGCGAAATGGTAGCCGCCGCTTTTGGCGGCAATCCACAATTCTTGGTTGGGCGTGTGGCGGTTGACGATGATTTGCGTGCCATCTCCGGCTTCGATGGTCAGGACGTTTCCGGCAAACTGGCAGTCGAAATCCCAGCCGTTTTCGTCGATTTGGTCTTCGATGTGTTCGAACAATTCTTCGCTCATGCGGATGAATTCGCTTTCGGTCATCATGGCTTTTTGCGTGTTTTTTGTTTAAGATGCCGAATCTTGCCACATTCGCGCTTATGAAGGAAGTTTACCGATGAAATACGGCGTATTTTTTGCGGCGGCAACCGCCCTCCTGCTCTCGGCCTGCGGTTACAAAGGCGACCTCTACCTGCCCAAAGAAGGCGACAAGGCGCGCTTCGGCGTAATCCAAACCGGTTTGCAACTTCAAAGCAAACCGCAATCCGCTCCACAAACCCAAAAATGAAAACGAAAACATGACCCTATTTTGCGAACAAGTCCCCTACCCCCGCCTCGCCGAAGCATTCGGCACGCCGCTTTATGTGTACAGCCAATCCGCGCTGACCGAAGCATTTGAACACTACCAAACTGCGTTTGCCGCTTTGAACCCGCTCGTCTGCTATGCGGTTAAAGCCAACGGCAATCTGAGCATCATTAAACACTTTGCTTCGCTGGGCAGCGGTTTTGACATTGTGTCCGGCGGCGAATTGGCACGCGTTTTGGCGGCAGGCGGCGATGCGGCGAAAACCATATTTTCAGGTGTGGGTAAAAGTGAGGCGGAAATCGAGTTCGCCCTGAATGCCGGCGTGAAATGCTTCAATATGGAAAGCATTCCCGAAATCGACCGTATTCAAAAAGTTGCCGCGCGTTTGGGCAAAACCGCGTCCGTCTCCCTACGCGTCAACCCCGATGTCGATGCCAAAACCCATCCCTACATCTCCACAGGTCTGAAAGCCAACAAATTCGGCATCGCCTACGCCGACGCGCTCGAAGCCTACCGCCACGCCGCACAACAGCCCAATTTGAAAATCATCGGCATCGACTGCCACATCGGCTCCCAACTAACCGACTTAAGTCCGCTTGTCGAAGCCTGCGAGCGCATTTTGATTTTGGTTGACGCGCTTGCCGCCGAAGGCATTGTGTTGGAACACTTGGACTTGGGCGGCGGCGTCGGCATTGTTTACCAAGACGAAAATGTGCCTGATTTGGGCGCGTATGCCCAAGCCGTTCAAAAACTGATCGGCACACGCCGTCTGAAACTCATTCTTGAGCCCGGCCGCAGCTTGGTCGGCAACGCAGGTTCGCTGCTGACACGCGTCGAATTCGTCAAATACGGCGAAGAGAAAAACTTTGTGATGGTCGATGCGGCGATGAACGATTTGATGCGCCCGGCGCTTTATGATGCCTATCATCACATCGAGGCGGTCGAAACCAAAGACATTGAGCCTCTGACCGCCAACATCGTCGGTCCGATTTGCGAAACCGGCGACTTCCTCGGCAAAGACCGCACCATCGCCTGCGAAGAAGGGGATTTGCTGCTTATCCGCAGCGCGGGCGCATACGGGGCCAGTATGGCGAGCAATTACAACGCGCGCAACCGTGCGGCGGAAGTTTTGGTAGACGGCGACGGATACAAACTCATCCGCCGGCGCGAAACCTTGGAACAGCAAATGGCAAACGAACTCGCCTGCCTGTAAGCCGAACATCAAAATGCCGTCTGAAGCCTTCAGACGGCATTGCCCGTTTAAAGTGACATCTTAGGGCCGCATCGGCGGAATATTCAAACACAGCCTGTTTTCAAATGACGACGCAACAAATCCCCGCCTCACCCGGCTGAAGAAGGGAATTGTTGAAAAAAATTACGCGCCCCTTTTATGGGGTGCAATCTAAGGAATTGAAATGAAGCACGCCCCGATTATCCTCCTGCTCGCCGGTTTGTCCGCCACCCTCCTTTCGGCGGGCTGTTCCGGCCTGCCCGCCGCACAAACCCCGCTTTACAAACTGCCGCCCGCCGCGCCCATCCAACCCGCCAACCCATACAGCCGTCCGCCTTCAGGCACGCCTGACGGTGCATTTAGCACCCGCGCCTCAAACGGGCGCGTATTGAAAAGCATCGTCAAAAACGGCGTGTTCGACCGCTTTGTCGATATTTACCACCCAAACGGCAAACTGCATTCGCACACGCCGGTTGAAAACGGCGTGGCGCAAGGCTGGTCGCAAGGCTATACCGAACAGGGCATATTGCGGACGCGCATCCTGTACCGGGACGGGCATATCATCCGAGCGCAAACTTTGGATGCGTCGGGCAAGGTGGAACGCGAATGGCAGCCGTAAAGGCAAATGCCGTCTGAAGCGGTTCAGACGGCATTTTTAACGCTCTAAAGGCTTACTCGTTCGGCAACCTTAATAGGGAAAGCAGCAGCCCTCCCCAGATTATCACGATTGAGACAATCATCATCACAATGGCGGAAGTACTCATTTTTCTTCTCCTTGTTCATGTTCGTGTTCGTCTTTGACATTAAAATCCTGACCGTGTTTCCAAGGCAGCAGCGACAGCAGCAGCCCGAACACGATTAACGCCGCCGACATCCCCCAACCGAAAATATTGAGGAAACCATCCGGATAATCGCCGTAGTTTTTCTCCAATAATCCGGCGGTGTCCTGATACAGCATATAGCCGAGCATCACGACGGTAAACACGACGCAGGCCGTCCACAAGCCGCCGACACGAATGGAGGACAACGCGTTAAGATGCTTGCGCAACTCCGGCAGCCTGCGAAATACGATAATCGCCAAAACATACAAGAAACCGGATGCAACAATGCCGTAGGTGTTGACGAATTTGTCCATCACGTCCAAAACCGGCAGCCCCGTCGCCGTACCAAACAACAGCGTGGAAACAATGCCCATCGGAATGCAGACCAGCAGCGTGGCGTTGACGCGCCCGATGTTCAGTTTGTCCTGAATCGCCGCCACAATCACTTCAAGAATGGAAATCATCGACGTAACGCCGGCGAACACCAGCGAACCGAAAAACAATACGCCGATAAGTGCACCCATGGGAGCCTGATTGATGATGGTCGGAAAAGCGATAAACGCCAAACCGATACCGCTGGAGGCAACTTCATTAACCGCCTGCCCGTTTGCCTGCGCCATAAAGCCCAGTGCGGCAAACACGCCGATACCCGCGAGCAACTCAAAACTGCTGTTGGCAAACCCGACTACCAAGCCCGTGCCGCCCAAATCCGTTTTCTTCTTCAAGTAAGAAGAATAAGTAACCATAATGCCGAAACAGATGGAAAGAGAGAAGAAAATCTGACCATAAGCAGCAACCCAGACCTTAGGATCGGCAAGCTTGGACCAGTCCGGCGTAAACAATGCGTCCAAGCCCTTTGCCGCACCCGGCAGGGTCAGTGAAATGCCGACCATAATCAAGAACATGATTACAAGCAACGGCATAAAGAAAGACGATGCGCCAGCCACGCCTTTTTGCACGCCCAAAGCCATAATGACCGATGTGAAAACCCATACGCCGACTAACGGCCCGACAACTTTACCGACAAAATCCAATCCCAAAGCCTCAGGCCCGGCCATATTCAGGAAGTCTTTAAAGAAGAAGTCTTGCGGATTAACACCCCATGCCGCATTGAACGAATAATAAACATAACTTGCCGACCAACCGATAATCACTGCGTAATAGATGCAGATGACGATATTGGTCATCACATTCCACCAGCCTACTGGTTCAAACCAGCGTCCGAGGCGGCGGAAAGCCAAGGGCGCAGAACCACGGTAACGGTGGCCGATGGCATAATCAAGCAGCAACAGCGGGATGCCCGCCGTCAGAAGCGCGACCAGATAAGGCAGGATGAACGCGCCGCCGCCGTTTTCAAAAGCAATATAGGGGAAACGCCAAATATTGCCCAAGCCGACGGCGGACCCGATGGCGGCAATCATAAACGCGCGGCGCGTGCCGAATGTGGCGCGTTCTTTCGTTTTGGAATCAGACACGTTGATACCTCTTGAATTATTTATTAAAAACAAGCCGTTATAGGCAAACATATATAGAAACAGCGTCTGACAGGGATAATGTCTTCTGAAAAAACAAACCGGCTTGTGGCCGATTGTTTACAATCTATGTGCTTATCGTAAAAAATTTAACGCCGATGGCAAGCGGTGAAGGCTTGAAAACGAAAAATTTTTTATCCAGATACAAAAAACCACTCCATAAGAAACAACCGCCAACTTCCCCGTCATTCCCGCAAAAACAGAAAAACAAAAACAGAAACCTAAAGTCCCGTCATTCCCGCGACAGGCGGGAATCCAGA
>ADBE01000042.1 GCA_000176735.1 Neisseria polysaccharea ATCC 43768
ACGTAGGCGGGAATCTGTTTTTTTGAGTTTCAGTCATTTCTAATACATTCCCACCACTTTTCGCTTCCGGATTCCCGCTTTTGCGGGAATGACGAATTAAAGATTATCTTAAGGTCAAGGGACTGGATTCCCGCTTTCGCGGGAATGACGGCGGCGGGGGAGCGGTTTTTCCGATTGGGTTTAAATACAATCAAACAAATCCTGCTGCCCTTGTTCTTTGCTTACGCGCACGTCGGTTTCGCCGTCGGCAAAGGTAATGTGCAGCTTCTGCCCCTGCTTCAAAACATCGGCGTTGCGGATGACTTGTCCGCGTGTGTTTTTGACGACGGAAAAGCCGCGTTCCAGAATGTGCTGCGGCGAAACGGCTTCGAGCAATGCGGCTTGGGCAGCCAGACTTTGGCGGCGGCGGGCGAGCAATTGGCTGAAGGCGGCGGGCAATGCCGTCTGAAAGCGGTCGATGTTTTTTTTGCAAACGGAAATATCGGGGCGGCAATGTTGCAGGGCTTGGGTTTGGCGTTCAAAACGGGCGGTGTGGGCGCGGACGTTTTGCGTCATCGAGTAAGACAGGGTTTGCGCCAGTTTGTGGATGTAGGTGCGCTGTTCGTCGAGTTTTTGGCGCGGATGACGGATTTGCCGCGCCAGCCAGTCGAGTTTTTGGCTGGCATCGAAATAGCGTTGTTCCAAAACGGTTTTCAGACGGCCTTGCGCTTGGGCGAGGCGGTGCAGCGATTCTTGGCGGTTGGGGCTGACCAGTTCCGCCGCACCGGTCGGCGTGGGCGCGCGCATATCGACGACGAAGTCGGCGAGCGTGAAATCGGTTTCGTGGCCTATGCCGCTGACGACCGGAATCGTGCAGGCTTCAATGGCGCGTACGACCGGCTCTTCGTTAAACGCCCACAAGTCTTCAATGCTGCCGCCGCCGCGACAGACAATCAATACATCGCATTCGGCGCGTTGCGATGCGGTTTTAATCGCTTGGGCAATTTGCAATTCACTGCCCGTACCTTGAACGGGTGTCGGATAAACGATAACGGGAATTTCGGGCGCGCGGCGTTTCAAGGTGGTTACAACATCGCGCAATGCCGCCGCCGCCAAACTGGTTACGATGCCGATACATTGCGGTCGGGCAGGCAGAGGTTTTTTGCGTTCCGCCGCAAACGCGCCTTCCGCCTGCAACTGCGCCTTCAACCGCTCGTAGGCTTCGTAAAGCTGCCCCAAACCTTTGAGCCGTACTTCGTTCACGGTAATCTGAAATTCGCCCCGCGCCTCGTAAATGCTGATTTTGCCCGACACTTCGATATGGTCGCCTTCTTTCAAAGGCTTCGCCAAATGCGCTGCCGCACCTTTGAACATCGCGCAACGCACCTGCGCGCGGCTGTCTTTAAGCGAGAAATAATAATGTCCGCTGGCGGCGCGGGTCAGGTTGGACACTTCGCCCGCAATCCACAAACCGGCAAGGTGGTTTTCCAAAAGACTTTTGGCAAATGCGTTCAACTCGGAAACGGACAACACGTCAGAATGAAAAAAATCAGACATCGAATCAATCAAATAATAAAAAATATGAATGTGTTTTGAAGCCCAAGGCGACATCGGGCCGCCTAAATTGTCAACAATATTATAACACGCGCCATCTTGCCGCCCGCCTTTTCCCGTATGACTTTTTTAAGCGGGGAATGGGAAAAATATTCATCAACCCGCCCGCAATCTATTCAAATTGCACCGCCGGCAGGCTATGATGCGGATATTTTCAACAGGAGGAAAAATGGATACGCAGGCAGTTATCACACATATTGTCCGATGGTTGGACGAATACGCTGCTCAGGCAAATGCAAAAGGGTTTGTCGTGGGCGTTTCCGGCGGCATCGATTCCGCCGTCGTCTCCGCACTCGCCGCCCGCACCGGCCGCACCACGCTGCTTCTGGATATGCCGATACGCCAACACCACGACCAGCTTGAGCGGGCAAGGCGGCACATCCGCAACCTGCAAGGGCAATATGCCAATGTAAGCGCGCAAACGGTCGATTTGACCGACACCTTCCAGACCTTTGAACAAACCGTCGGCGTTCATCAGACGGCATTTGACAGTCAGCCGCTTTCCCTCGCCAACGCCAGAAGCCGCCTGCGTATGCTGACCCTGTACTACTACGGGCAGATACACGGACTGCTGGTTACGGGGACAGGTAATAAGATTGAAGATTTCGGCGTGGGATTTTTTACTAAATACGGCGACGGCGGCGTGGACATCAGCCCGATTGCCGACCTGACCAAAACCCAGGTTTACCGGCTTGCCGAAGCATTGGGCGTGGACGAGGCGATTCAAAAAGCCCCGCCGACCGACGGTCTGTGGGATACGGAACGCACCGACGAGGAACAGATGGGCGCAAGCTATCCCGAACTGGAGTGGGCAATGGGCGTGTACGGCACGCGCAAACCCGAAGATTTTGAAGGGCGGCAGCGCGAAGTTCTGAAAATCTATACGCGGCTGCACCGCGCGATGCAGCACAAAATCAACCCGATTCCCGTGTGCCGCATTCCGCCCGAATTGCTGGGCTGAAACATGAAAATGCCGTCTGAAACGGAAAACCGTATTTCAGACGGCATTGAAATATCCGGACGCGTCCCTTAAGAAGCAAGTACGCGGGCAAACAGAATATCGTTTTCCAAATGAATGTGGTCGTTCAAGTCGTCCACCATTTCTTTGACCAGCGCGTAAAGGCGCGTCCAGCTTCCGCAAGCCCCTTCGGGCGCGTGGAAATCATCGGTCAGCTCTTTGAGCCGTGCGATGGCGCGGTCGTGTTCTTCATGTTCGTGCATCATCACGCTGATGGGCATAGCCGCACCCCGGCCGACACCCTGATTAATCATCGGAAACAGCATCCTTTCCTCTTTCATCATATGCATCAGCAGTTCGTTCTGCATATAGGCAAGCAGCCCGGCAATTTCCGCCGGAAAGGTATCGGCATGGACTTGGGCCACTTTTTGCGCCAGCGGCACCAATTCTTCAAATTGTGCGCGGTGGACATTGTGGTAGCGTTGCAGGATATGATCGACGGTTGCACCAAAGGGGGGCGGTCTCCCAAACGGAAAAATCAGTCATGGCAGGGTTCCTTTTATTTATAGGGTTTCGGGTTTGGTTTTGAACATTCATACTTTAAGAATCTATTTAGACGGAGCATACACCGCCCGCGCGTTTCTGTACAGCTTCAAAAACATTCCTTACACTTTGATAATAAAAGTAATTTTCAAAAATAAAATACTGTCCGAACCGTTTTTTAGAATTTGCAAAGGCGATTGGGGCGGTACAGAAAAACTATTATCCCGCCAGCCCACTTGAAATTTTTATGCCCAAGCCCTATCCTGCACGCTATCGTGCCAATCCCAACCGAAAAGGAAAAATAATGAGTAGCGAATTAATCGTACACACCGGCGATGCCGCTTTCGAGCAAGATGTTTTGAAATCCGACCTCCCCGTCCTGCTGGACTTTTGGGCTCCGTGGTGCGGCCCCTGCAAAATGATTGCCCCGATTTTGGACGACATTGCCGCCGAATTTGAAGGCCGTCTGAAAGTGGTTAAAATCAACATCGACGACAACGAAGCCACCCCGTCCCGTTTCGGCGTGCGCGGCATTCCGACCCTGATGGTGTTCAAAAACGGCGAAGTCGTCGCCACCAAAGTCGGCGCATTGGCAAAAGGTCAGCTGACTGCCTTTGTCGAAGCCTCCATCGCCTGATAAAGCGCAATCGAAAAGCCGCCGGAAGATTCCGGCGGCTTTTTTTATTTTGACTGTGTTTTAATATAGTGTTGATAGACATACTTGGCTTCAAGGTATTCAACAGGATAGGTTTATTCCTAACCGGAAAATAATTGTCTTTTCCCTTGAAAATAATTGAAATCAACAGATTACTAAAACACAACCAAACAAAAAAGTAAGTGTAAGTGGTTTTAAGGCTGCCTGAAAATAAGTAAAAAGCAAAGCAAGGAACGCGTGGGTGTAAGCACCATCTACCATGTACGTTCACGCTTTATTTTCATAATAATCTGTTACTGCTTTTGGTGAAAGCGGGGCATTGCATCGATTACAATAATGAATAAATGGAACTACTCCTTGATTGCAAGCTATTTCTTGATTATCGACGCTGATTACTTTCCCATTAAACTGTTTTTGAAATCTGTGGCAATAGGGGCAAATAGTTAAAAAAACTGTAGAAATCACACTATATACACCGAGCAATACAAATAACAGCATGAGCCAATCCATTAATTCATTGAAGTTAGAAATATGAAGAATTTGATATTTCTGTAAAAAAACCAATAATCCCATAAAACCTGTATAAAAATATACAATTTTTGATGGTATTAATCTTCGTTGGAATCTTACGGCGATTTTTAGCTCACTCTCTTTGTTTTCAGGCTTAAATGGCATAATTTTGTCATAGTTATTCGTATCCATTGCTTATTTCCTTTTGCTTGGTTTTTCCGGTGAGTTGATTTTCTTTTTTTTTTACACAGGCAACACATAAGCCATCATCTCCGCAATAGACACTTGGCGATGCTTAGGCGACTGATACCACAACCAAGTGATAGCACCGGGTGCTTCGCTTTCGTTATATGGCTCACTGGGATAGAGCTTGGGTGAGAGGATGTTTAGGGGGGAGTGGGCATAGTTTAGGGTTACGATTAGTTAAAGTAAAAAGGAAAGGTAAGTGGTTTTAAGGAGCCTGAAACGGAGTTCAGCGAAACCAAAACCGCGTGTGCATGAATGCACATCCTACCATTTCACTTTTTTGGTTGGTTACACAGGCTATGCTGGTTAGTAGTGCCAGTTAATCTACATCTTGATAAAGTTTATCTATAAAACTATCAAAATCAGGTGCGATGGGAACTGTAATCATCTTGGTATTACCTAGTTCATCTTCGTAAAATTCATCATGATACATAAGTACGATGGATGGATTACTTGAATTTTTACGATAATCAAAACAAATATAATCGCCATTTGCACTTATTCCAAATGCAACAACTTGGTTTCCATAGCCATATTCATCATCAATGCATGAATAGGTATAGATATTTTCATGACAGGAGGCATCTTTTTTATATCCTAAAAATAAAATATTTCTGTCATCTGTATTCTTATTATTATCAATAAAAATAAAACAATCTTCTTCGGGATATAAATAATCATGTTCACTTATCAAATATATATACGATCTAGGGAATGTTACACCTAAATTTTCTGCAAATTTTTCAATGATTAAAGCAGAAACTTTTCCTTCATCTCTCCAGATATTTAATTTTTTCATTATTCATTTCCTTGATTAACGTCCTTTTTTTAATACATTTTGACCAGTATGTCTAACTGCATTAGGCTGTGTTTTAATATAGTGTTGATAAGCGTACTTGGCTTCAATATATTCAACAGGATAGGTTTATTCCTAACCAGAAAATAATTGTCTTTTCCCTTGCAAATAATTGAAATCAACAGATTACTAAAACACAGCCTTTATTTTAAGCCTTTTTACGGATTTCCCAGCACCTATGGATTTTTTTGTTGCGGAAATCTTCGGGAACGGATTGTTTGGAAATGTCTTTTACGGCGTATTGTTCCGATACCAAGTCGTCTAAGACGAAGCTGCGCAGGTTGTTGGAAAAGTACAAAATGCCGTCTGAAGCGAGCAGCTTCACCGCGCCGTCAATCAGCTTTTTGTGATCGCGCTGAATGTCGAGGATGTCGGACATTTTCTTGCTGTTGGAAAAACTGGGCGGGTCCATCACAATGAGGTCGAACTGCCTGCCTTCCCCATATGCCGTCTGAAGGTATTGGAACACGTCGGCGCGGACGATTTTGTGCCGTTCTGTATCGATGCCGTTCAATTCAAAATTGCGTTTCGCCCAATCGAGATAAGTGTTGGACAAATCGACAGTTTCGCTGGATGCCGCGCCGCCGGTGGCGGCATAGACGGTGAAGCTGCCAGTGTAGGAAAACAGGTTTAAAAAACGTTTGCCCGCCGCCGTTTCGCCGACTTTTTTGCGCGTGTTTCGATGATCCAAAAAAAGCCCCGTATCCAAATACTTATCAAGGTTGACCCAAAACTTGCGGCCGTTTTCGGTGATGACGAAATCGTCGCCGGTTTTGCCGGTTTTCTCGTATTGCTGTAAGCCTTTTTGGCGTTCGCGGCGTTTGAGGTGGATTTGTTCGGGTGCAAAACCGGTAACGAAGGCGACGGCTTCCAATACTTCGGTAAGCCACGCTTCATATTCTTCGGGCTGCATCAGCCAGCCGGTATCGTATTCCTGAAGGTGGATTTGGTCGCCGTAAACATCGACAGCGAAGGGGAATTGGGGGATGTCGCGGTCGTAAATGCGCCAGGCTTCGATGCCGTTGCGTTTCGCCCATTTCATAAGGTGTTTGATGTTTTTGCCCAAGCGGTTGGCAAACGGTGTGATGTCGGTCATTGATTTCAGGCGGAATAAAGTGGAAAACGGCAATTTTACTGTAATTAACGCCCGATTGCTTGACCGTTTCGGGCAAACCCTATACCATCCGCCGCTTATCTTGTTATACGAAGCCATCGCCTTCCAACCTAAACCGCCCTTACTGGCGCGTTTCTTTTGTTGCTTGCATATTTGTCAAGCCTTTCTGTGCAGGTTGTCGTCGATGTAAACCACAAGCAAGCCGCTTGCGACAACCCTGTAACTTCACATTCCCCGTATCGTTACTTTCCTTTGCTTCAGGTCGTCTGAGAACCGTTCAGACGTGCGCGTTGTTGTCTCTTTAGGATAGCCATGTCTATTAAATTTGCCGATTTGAACCTTGATAAAAACATTTTGTCCGCCGTGAGCAGCGAGGGTTACGAAAGCCCGACCCCGATTCAGGCGCAAGCCATTCCGTTTGCTTTGGAAGGCCGCGACATTATGGCTTCGGCACAAACCGGCTCCGGCAAAACCGCCGCCTTCCTGCTGCCGACGTTGCAGCGGCTGACCAAACGCAGCGAAAAACCGGGCAAAGGCCCGCGCGCGTTGGTGTTGACGCCGACCCGCGAATTGGCGGCGCAAGTCGAGAAAAACGCGCTGGCGTACGCCAAAAATATGCGTTGGTTCCGCACCGTCAGCATCGTCGGCGGCGCATCGTTCGGCTACCAAACCCGTGCCCTGAGCAAACCGGTCGATCTGATTGTCGCCACGCCGGGCCGTCTGATGGACTTGATGCAAAGCGGCAAAGTTGATTTTGGACGTTTGGAAGTGCTGATTCTGGACGAAGCCGACCGTATGCTGGACATGGGCTTTATCGACGACATCGAAACCATCGTGGAAGCGACACCGAGCGACCGTCAGACTTTATTATTCTCCGCCACTTGGGACGGCGCGGTCGGCAAACTGGCGCGCAAACTGACCAAAGACCCTGAAGTCATCGAAGTCGAACGCGTGGACGACCAAGGCAAAATCGAAGAACAACTGCTGTACTGCGACGATATGCGCCACAAAAACCGCCTGCTCGACCACATCCTGCGCGACGCAAACATCGACCAATGCGTGATTTTCACGTCCACCAAAGCCATGACCGAAGTCATCGCGGATGAATTGTACGAAAAAGGTTTCGCCGCCAACTGCCTGCACGGCGACATGCCGCAAGGCTGGCGCAACCGCACGTTGATGGATTTGCGTAAAGGCCGCTGCAAAATTTTGGTTGCCACCGACGTCGCCGCACGCGGTATCGACGTACCGACCATTACCCACGTTATCAACTACGACCTGCCGAAACAGGCGGAAGACTACGTCCACCGCATCGGCCGTACCGGCCGCGCAGGCCGTACCGGTATTGCGATTACGTTTGCCGAAGTGAACGAATACGTCAAAGTCCACAAAATCGAAAAATACATTAACCGAAAACTGCCCGAACTGACCATCGAAGGCATGGAACCGACCCGCAAACGCAAATCCGCAGGCGGCAAGCCAAAAGGCAAAGGCGGCTGGGGCGATCGTAAAGCCGGCGGCCGGCGCGGCGATCATAAACCGGGCAAAGAAGGCTTCGGCGGCAAAACGCGCGGCGAAGGTTTCAAGAAAGACGGTTTCAAAAAAACCGGCGAAGGCTTCAAAGGCAAACGCAAAGCCGGCGATTCTTTTGCAGGCAAAAGCGAACGCCGTTACAAAGACCGCTAAGCCCCAACCTGCCGCGTAAACCAATGCCGTCTGAAACCGATTTCGGGTTTCAGACGGCATTTTTGCAATGTTTCAGCACCGCCCGGCTTTGATACCCAAAGGATTAGGCTGTAATAAAAACCCTTTTCCGCTTTGGCAACGATTGAAAATTTCCGTAAATTCAAATATCTAGATTCCTTCCTGCACGGGAATGACACGGAAGGGTTTCAGATGCAGGGTGGGCATTCCTGCCCACCAAATCCCGCCCTTGCAACGGTGGGCAAGAATGCTCGCCCTACGGCTTGACTGTTCGATATGATGCCGTCTGAAAACCCAACGGCGGCATGACAATGCCGCCCTGCCAACGCACGTAAATCAGAATTGCCATCCCGACATCAAACGCTTGGAAAGGAAATGCCGTCTGAAAATCAAACAGCGACATAACAATGCCCCCTCAAACAAATACAAAAATGCCGTCTGAAAGCCCTTCAGACGGCATGGCGCGACGGGTTTACCGCCTCCTGCCGAAACCGCGCATAGCGGGGCGGCGGTAATTGGCGGGCGGGCGCGTTGTCGGGCGGTAACGCTGCGCCTGCGCCGCCTGTTGTTTTGCGCGGAGGCTGCGAGTGTTCAAATCCCTGCTGGTGCGCGCATTGGGATGTGCGGACTGATGGTAGGCTGCACGCGCGCGCCGGGCACGGGACTGTCTTGGTTGCCCGCCCGTGTGAATTTGTTTGCCAGCGCGTTGCCGAT
>ADBE01000041.1 GCA_000176735.1 Neisseria polysaccharea ATCC 43768
TGTATTTGTTTGAGGAAATAAAAAAGGCCGTCTGAACAACAGACGGCCTTTGTGTTGCCTAAACCTTTATCAAGAAACGACTTCGCCTTGGGCGCGTTGTTTTTCGATGCTGCGGTTGATGTGCCATTGCTGGGCGATGGTCAGGAGGTTGTTGACCACCCAGTACAATACCAGACCAGCAGGGAAGAAGAAGAACATCACGGAGAAAATCAAAGGCATGATTTTCATCATTTTCGCCTGCATCGGGTCGGTCGGCGGCGGGTTCAGATAGGTTTGGGCGAACATCGTTGCCGCCATAATGATGGGCAGGATGTAGTAGGGGTCGGCGCGGCTAAGGTCGGTAATCCAGCCCAGCCAGGGTGCCTGACGCAATTCTACGGAGGCGAACAATGCCCAGTACAAGCCGATGAAGACGGGGATTTGCAACAGCATGGGCAGACAGCCGCCCAGCGGGTTGATTTTTTCGTCTTTGTAAAGCTGCATCATCGCTTGCTGTTGCGCCATACGGTCGTCGCCGTATTTCTCTTTGATTGCCTGCAGTTTGGGTGCGGCGGCACGCATTTTTGCCATCGAGCGGTAGGACGCGTTGGTCAGCGGGTAGAGGACGGCTTTGACAATGATGGTCAAAACGACGATTGCCCAGCCCCAGTTTCCGATGATGTTGTGCAGTTGGTTCAAGAGCCAGAAGAGTGGGGAGGCGAACCAGTGTACTTTGCCGTAGTCTTTGGCCAGTTGCAGTTTGTCGGCGATGTTTGCGATAACGGATGTGGTCTGCGGGCCGGCGTAGAGGTTGATGGAGGCTTCGGATTTCGCGCCGTTTTGGATAGCGGCTAAAGGCACGCTGACGCTGGTGCTGTACAGGTTGTCGTTGCGGCGTTTGATGTCGATACGGCAGTCGCCAGCGGCGCAAACGCTTTGTCCGCCTTTAGGCTGCAAAATCCAAGCGGACATAAAGTGGTGTTCAATCATGCCGAGCCAGCCGGTTTGGGTTTTGCGGGCGTATTCGGCTTCGTTTTTGCCGGATTTCGCATCGTCGTCCAAGTCGGAGAAGCTGACTTTTTGGAATTTGTCTTCAGGAGTGTACACGACGGGGCCGAGGTAGGAACGTGTGAAGTAGCCTTGGCCTTCCGGTTGGCTGTGGTCGCGTACGATGCGGTAGTCCGCGCTCAGGTTGGCGGGTTTGCCGCTGGTGTTGGTGATGTCGAAACGGACGTTGACGAGGTAGCTGTCTTTGGTAAAGGTATAGACTTTGTCGATTTTCAGTCCGTTGGTTTCGGGCGCGCTCAGGCGGACTTCAACTTTGTCGCCGTTGAGGCTGTATTGTTTTTGGGCGGCGGTAAAGTTGACGCCTTTCAGGATGTTGTTGCCTTGTGCGTCCAAAAGCTCGGATTGGGCAACGTAGGTGTATTCTTTGCTGTCGTCAAATAGGGAGAAGGGTTTGTTTTCGTTGCCGTTTGCTTTGTATTTGAGCAGGGTCAGCCGACGCAGGTCGCCGCTTTTTTCATCAATGACGGCTTGAACCGTGTCGGTCGTTACGGTAATCGGCGTTGCGGGGGCGAGCGCGGCTTCGGCGGAAGCAGTTACGGCCTGTTGTTGTGCTGCCTGTTGGGGAGCGGGGACGGGCTTCGGAGTGGGGAACATCTTTTCCCATCCGATCATAATCACCAGTGCGATGGCGAAAAACGCCGTGAGTCTTTTAAAATCCATAAGAGTTTCCTGAATGGTCGGAAATGCCGCAGGTTGCGGATTCCGATAGACGGGGAATAACGGCAGGCTTTATACCCGGCGGTCGTGCCGCCTGCCCGAAGTTTCAGACGGCATTATATAGAAACCGATGGGAAATAAAAGAAAAGCGTGCAGTTTGAATATCGGGTCAGGGAACGGGGTCGTGTCCGTGTCCGCCGAGGGGGTGGCATCGGGCGATGCGTTTTGCCGCAAGCAGGCCGCCTTTGAATGCGCCATATTTTTTAACTGCTTCGACGGCATATTGCGAACAGGTCGGCGTATAGCGGCAGCGGGGCGGAATCAGCGGGCTGATGCAATATTGGTAGAACCGTATCAGTCCCAGCAGGAGTTTGGACAATAGAAAGTTCATCGGGATGTTCCTTGTATGGGAAACCCGTTGCCGTCTGAACCTTGCCTGCAGAGTACCGTTCTGATCATACCTGTTTCCCGTATCCGGTTGCGGGGTTGCCGAACATGAGTTGTGCCAGTTCCGCCCTTGCCTGTTTTGCGGTAGACCTGTCGAATTTACGGTGGACGCGCACGACGAAATCCTGCGGCGGCAGCCGGTTTTTGTTCAATCTGAACCAGTCGCGGATGACGCGCTTCATATAATTTCGTTCGTTGGCGCGTTTGGCGGTTTTTTTGCCGACCACCAGACCGATGCGGGGATGATCCAGCCCGTTGCCGTTTGAGCGCGAAACTTGCAGCAGGTCGCGGCTGCGGCGTTTCCTGAATGCAAAAACGGATGAAAAATCATCCGTTTTTAACAAGCGGTACTGCCTTCCGAAGCGGTAGTCCAAAATTATACCGCCAGGCGTTTGCGGCCTTTGGCGCGGCGTGCGGCCAATACTGCGCGGCCGCCGCGTGTTTTGGAGCGCACCAGGAAGCCGTGGGTGCGTTTGCGTTTGGTAACGGAAGGTTGATAAGTGCGTTTCATGATGTTTCCTAAAATAGAATGGGTAGATAATTAAACCGTGAATTACACTCCAATTTGCCGCTTTTGTCAATCAATATAGAAACTTTGCAGGAGGATTGTCCGATTGCCTGCGGATTTCTGCCGCCTTTCTGTGGATAAATTTTTGCACGGGTTGTGGATAAAATATCGGCGAGTCGGTATAATCGGTTCGCTGCATTTTGAACCGATGTGTGTTCAACAGATTTGTTTTCTTTTTGAAAATATTATATTTTCTTTGTTTTCGATTTCATTTTTACCGATTCGAGCTTATCTATGACACTAGCAGAGTTTTGGCCGCTGTGCCTCCGCCGTCTTCACGATATGTTGCCTCCGGGGCAGTTTGCGCAATGGATTGCGCCCCTTACCGTCGGTGAGGAGGGTGGCGTATGGGTGGTGTACGGCAAGAATCAGTTTGCCTGCAATATGCTCAAGAGCCAGTTTGCCGGAAAAATAGAAGCGGTGAGGGAAGAGTTGGCTGCCGGCCGTTCCGCCTTCGTATTCAAACCGGGAGAAGGCGTACGTTATGAGATGGCGGCGGTTGAAGGTGCTGTCGAACCTGCCGAGCCGTCCTTGCACGCGGTGTCGGAGGGAATGCCCGTGCAGGAGGTTCTGTTGGACGAGCTGCAGTCTGAAGAGCCTGTCAAACCCGCTGTGTCGAAAACGGCGGCGGATATTTTGGCAGAACGTATGAAAAACCTGCCGCACGAGCCGCGTCAGGCTGCCGGGTCTGCTTCCCGACCGGAATCGGCGGCAGTTGCCAAAGCACGGACGGATGCACAGCGCGATGCGGAAGAGGCGCGTTACGAGCAGACCAATCTGTCGCCGGACTATACGTTCGACACATTGGTCGAAGGCAAGGGCAACCGCCTTGCGGCGGCTGCGGCGCAGGCGATTGCGGAAAGCCCGGGGCAGAGCTACAACCCGTTTTTCCTGTACGGCAGCACGGGTTTGGGCAAAACCCACCTTGTGCAGGCGGTCGGCAACGAGCTTTTGAAAAACCGTCCCGATGCCAAAGTGCGCTATATGCATTCGGACGACTATATCCGCAGCTTTATGAAGGCGGTTCGCAACAATACCTACGACGTGTTCAAGCAGCAATACAAGCAATACGACCTGCTGATTATCGACGACATCCAGTTCATCAAAGGCAAAGACCGTACGATGGAAGAATTTTTCTATCTGTACAACCATTTCCACAACGAGAAAAAACAGCTCATCCTCACTTGCGATGTTTTACCCGCCAAAATCGAAGGTATGGACGACCGCCTCAAATCCCGTTTTTCATGGGGACTGACTTTGGAGCTCGAGCCGCCCGAATTGGAAATGCGTATCGCCATTTTGCAGAAAAAGGCGGAAGCGGCGGGCATCAGTATCGAAGACGAAGCCGCGCTGTTCATTGCCAATCTGATCCGTTCCAACGTGCGTGAGCTTGAAGGCGCGTTCAACCGCGTCGGAGCGAGCAGCCGCTTTATGAATCGTCCCGTCATCGACATCGATTTGGCGCGTACCGCTTTGCAGGACATTATTGCCGAGAAGCACAAAGTCATTACCGCCGACATCATCATCGATGCGGTGGCGAAATATTACCGCATCAAAATCAGCGACGTACTCGGCAAAAAACGCACGCGCAACATTGCCCGTCCGCGTCAGGTTGCCATGAGCCTGACCAAAGAACTGACCACTTTGAGCCTGCCGTCTATCGGCGACTCGTTCGGCGGACGCGACCATACGACCGTCATGCACGGCATCAGGGCGGTGGCGAAACTGCGCGAGGAAGACCCCGAGTTGGCGCAGGATTACGAGAAACTGCTGATTCTGATTCAAAACTGACCGGACACGCCTTTCAGACGGCATGATATTGCCCATGCCGTCCGAAGGGTAAGAAATCCAACCGATTTAAGGAGCGAAAATGTTGATTTTACAAGCCGAGCGCGACAGCCTGCTCAAGCCGCTGCAAGCCGTTACCGGCATCGTCGAACGCCGCCACACCCTGCCCATCCTGTCCAACGTCCTGATTGAGGGAAAAGGCGGTCAGACCAAACTCTTGGCAACCGATTTGGAAATCCAAATCGACACTGCGGGTCCCGAGGGCGGCGCGGGCGACTTCCGCATCACCACCAATGCCAAGAAATTTCAGGATATTTTACGGGCACTGCCTGCCGGTGCGCTGGTGTCGCTGGATTGGGACGACAGCCGTCTGATGCTGAAAGCGGGCAAATCGCGTTTTGCCCTGCAGACCCTGCCTGCCGCCGATTTTCCGATGATGAATGTCGGCGAGGACATCAGCGCGACTTTCTCGCTGGAGCAGGAGCGTTTCAAAACCATGCTGTCGCAAGTGCAGTACAGCATGGCGGTGCAGGACATCCGCTATTATCTCAACGGTCTGCTGATGCAGGTTGAGGGCAGCCAGTTGCGCCTTGTGGCGACCGACGGACACCGCCTTGCCTATGCAGCCTGCGCGATTGATGCGGATTTGCCGCGCGCCGAAGTGATTTTGCCGCGCAAAACGGTGCTGGAACTGTTCAAACTGTTGAACAACCCCGACGATCCGATTCAAATCGAGCTGCTGGACAAACAGGTGCGTTTCCAATGCAACGGCACGACCATCGTCAGCAAGGTCATCGACGGCAAATTCCCCGATTTCAACCGCGTGATTCCTTTGGACAACGACAAGATTTTCGTTTTGTCCCGTGCCGAACTTTTGGGCGCGCTGGAACGTGTGTCCATTCTTGCCAACGAAAAATTCCGTGGCGCGCGCCTGTTCCTGCAACCCGGCCTGTTGAGCGTCGTGTGCAGCAACAACGAGCAGGAAGAAGCGCGCGAAGAAATCGAAATCGCCTATCAGGGCGGGGAATTGGAAGTCGGTTTCAATATCGGCTATCTGATGGACGTGTTGCGCAACATCCATTCCGACGATATGCAGCTTGCCTTCGGCGATGCCAACCGCTCGACGCTGTTTACCGTGCCGAACAATCCGAATTTCAAATATATTGTGATGCCGATGCGGATTTGACGGTTTTCCGGAGCACGATGCCCGTATTGGAGATATGCCCCGAACCGTGCAGACGGATTCGGGGTTTTGTTCGGCTGTCGGAAAGGCAATGTCGTCTGGAATGCGGCGGATTGGGGTTGGGAGTGTATAGGGGAAGTGCTTGTGCGGGAATGGCGAAGGTGTGTTTTTGATTCCAGTTCGCCCTGTTTGGATTGCTGTAAAACCATGCCGTCTGAAACGGAAAGGTTTCAGACGGCATGGTTTTTGATCGGGACGGTGCGGGTCATCTTCCGAGCAGTGCCCACAAATCGTTTTGCAGATCGGCTTCGGACTCGCCTTCGGCAGGCGCGGCGCGGATATAGCCGCCGTCGGGCTGCATCAGCCACGCGTGCGTATTGTCTGCCAGTGCCATCTCCAAACCTTCGCGGATGACGCGTTTTTTGAGTTCGGGCGCAGCAATCGGCGCGGCGGTTTCGATGCGGCGGAAGAAGTTGCGCCCCATCCAATCCGCGCTGGAGATAAAGGTATCGTCCGCGCCGTTGTTGTGGAAGCAATACACGCGCGCATGTTCGAGCTGCCTGCCGACGATGGAGCGGACGCGGATGTTTTCGGACAAGCCTTTTACACCCGGGCGCAAGGTGCACATACCGCGCACAATCAAATCGATTTGCACGCCTGCCGCGCTTGCCCGATACAGGGCTTCGATGACGGTCGGTTCAATGAGCGAATTCATCTTGGCGGTAATCCGCGCCGGTTTGCCGACTTTTGCGTGTTCGGTTTCGCGAGCGATGCGGTCGATAACCATTTTGTGCAGGGTAAACGGACTTTGGTAGAGTTTGTTCAGCCGCCCGGGTTTGCCCAAGCCTGTGATTTCCATAAACAATGTGTTCACATCGGCGGTGATTTGTTCGTCGGCTGTGATGAGGCCGAAGTCGGTGTAGATGCGCGATGTGCCTTGGTGGTAGTTACCCGTGCCGAGGTGGGCGTAACGCTTGAGTACGCCGTCTTCGCGGCGGATGATCAGTGCCATCTTGGCGTGGACTTTGTAGCCGAACACGCCGTACACGACGTGCGCGCCCGCCTCTTCGAGCTGCTTCGCCCAGTTGACGTTGTTGGCTTCGTCAAAACGCGCCATCAGTTCGACGACGACGGTTACTTGTTTGCCGGCGAGTGCCGCCTTCATCAGGGCGCGGACGAGTTCGGAGCGCGTGCCGGTGCGGTAAATCGTCATTTTGACGGCAAGCACGGCGGGGTCGGCGGCGGCTTCGCGCATCATTTCGACAACGGGGTCGAAGGATTGGTAGGGGTGGTGCAGCAGGATGGGCGATTGGCGCACCAAATCGAATATGGACGCGGTTTTGCCCAAGGCTTTCAGACGGCCCGGCGTGTGCGGTGGGAATTTCAAATCGGGGCGGTTGACTAGGTCGGGGACGGCGTTGAGGCGCACGAGGTTGACAGGGCCTTTGACCTGATAGAGTTCGGCGGCGGTCAGTTTGAATTGCGCGAGCAGAAAGTCGCGGATGTAGGCGGGACAGGTGTCGGCAACTTCGAGCCGCACGCCGTCGCCGTATTCGCGGTCGTGCAGTTCGTTTTGAATGGAGGCGCGGAGGTTTTGTACGTCTTCTTCATCGACGTTCAAATCGCTGTCGCGGGTGAGGCGGAATTGGTGGCAGCCTTTGACGTTCATGCCCGGGAAGAGTTTGCCGACGTGGGTGTGCAGGATGGACGACAGGAAGACGAAGCCGTGTCCGCCGCCACACAGTTCGGACGGCAGGGGAACAACGCGCGGCAGGATGCGCGGTGCCTGGACAATCGCCATACCCGAAGGTCTGCCGAATGCGTCTGTGCCGTCGAGTTCTACGGCAAAGTTCAGCGATTTGTTCAGCGGGCGTGGGAACGGGTGGGAGGGGTCAAGGCCGATGGGGGTCAGAATCGGCAGCAGTTCGCGGTCGAAATAGTCTTCGATCCACTTTTTCTGCGTGCCCGTCCAGTTGCGGCGGCGGTAAAAATGGATGCCTTCCCGCGCCAGCTCGGGCTGAAGGACGTTGTTGAACAGGTCGTACTGGTGCCGTATCAGGGAGCGCGCCGCTTCGGTAACGTCGGCGATGGTTTCAGACAGCATTTTGCCGTTGTCCAGCCTGCGCCGGGGGTGCAGCTTGTTTTCACGTTTGAGCCACGCCATGCGGACTTCAAAAAATTCGTCAAGATTGGACGACACGATGCACAGGAAGCGCAGACGTTCCAAAAGGGGGACGTTTCTGTCTTCCGCCTGCGCCAACACGCGGCGGTTGAATGCCAGCAGGCTCAGTTCGCGGCAGAGGATGCGGTTTTGTTCGGGCATAAGGCTCTCCCAAAGATGGTTGTTGTCCGGCCGGAGCGGGCGGACAATGCCGTCTGAAGGCTTGGCGGCATCTGCGCCGGTTTCAGACGGCATGACGTGGCGGACGGTCTGTTTCAGGCATCGGGGCAATGTGAAAACGGATACCGGCGCGTGCGGTATCCGTCTGTTTCAAATCACTTCCAACACAAAATAATGACGCAGTTTTTCGTACACCGCATCGCTGACGTTGATGCAGCCGTTGGTCATAATCCTGTCGGACACGGACGGGGAGGCGATGCGTTCGTTCCGCCTTTCCGACGGTATCTGATTCCAAACGCGGTGCAGGGCGAAAAGAAAATCGCCCTCCTGCTTGAAACCGATGACTTCGCCGCCGTATCCGGGCTTGTCGGTACTGTTCAGCGTCAGCCCGAACGTCCCCTTGGGCGTGGCAACACCGATAAGGACGGGATGGCACTGATGGTCATCGGCAAAACAGAGTTCCGCTTTGGATGTGTCGACGATGACTTTTTTCTTTTGGATATAGGCATTGACCGCATCCGGCTGCCCCTGTGCGAATACGGGGGCAGCCGTCAGCAGGCAGCACAATATCCCTGAAAGCAGGCGGGGCGGCATAGCGGCTTATTGGCGGATACGTTTCGGTTTTGCCGGCACGATTTCGCGGATGATGACTTGCGGCTCGGCTTTGGGTGCTGGCGGCGGGCAGGCGGCATCTTTCGGGAAGACGGGGTTCCAGTAGAAGCTGCGGGCAAATTTGTCTTTATCGAAAATCACTTTGTATTGGCAGGTAGTAACATCTTCCACGCCGGAAGTGTTTTCAGGGTCGATACCTACGCCGGGGGTGTGGAAGTGGAACAGGTAATCCCATTCGCGCACGCCGTACATACCTTCGTCGTAATGCGGGCGGCCCAGGATTTTGTAGATGTCGTCTTTGGTCAGGCCGGGGCGCATCTGATTCAGTTCGTCATAAGTCGGGAATGTGCCGCGCTTGTTGTCGAACGTTACGGAATAGGGTTTAGGGAAGACCGGATTGTCGGTCGTGCCGTCGGCTTTGACGTTGCTTTTGGTTGCGCAGGCAGACAGAACGCTGGTTGCCAATACTGCTAAGCCAAGTTTAACGATTTGTTTTGTTTTCATGTGCAAAGTCCTTTTTGTCTGATACCTGTTTGCCGTCTGATTTGGCAGACTTGTTCAGGGAGTTTAAACGTTTGGTTTTGGTTTGTAATATTAGCATAAAAAACGTGCGTATCAGTAAACGCAGTGTATTTGTACGGCATACGGAATGATGCGCGTGCGAATTTACGCATCCTGCCGGCAATTTGCCGATTCGCCGACATCGGCAACCTGTTATAATTCCTCTTTTTAAATTCCTAACGTTTTCAAGCGAAAAACAGAATGACCATGCAAGAACATTACCAGCCCGCCGCCATCGAGCCTGCGGCGCAGAAAAAATGGGACGACGCCCGTATTTTCAACGTCTCCGAAGACGCTTCCAAACCCAAATATTATTGCCTTTCGATGTTCCCCTACCCCAGCGGCAAGCTGCACATGGGGCATGTGCGCAACTACACCATCGGCGACGTATTGAGCCGCTTCAAACTTTTAAACGGCTTCAACGTCATGCAGCCCATGGGTTGGGACGCGTTCGGCATGCCGGCGGAAAACGCGGCGATGAAACACAATGTCGCACCCGCCGCATGGACTTACGACAACATCGAATATATGAAAACCCAGCTCAAAAGCCTGGGTTTTGCGATTGACTGGGAGCGCGAAGTCGCCACCTGCAAACCCGAATACTACCGTTGGGAACAATGGCTGTTTACCAAGCTGTTTGAAAAAGGCATCGTCTATCGCAAAAACGGCACGGTGAACTGGGATCCCGTCGACCAAACCGTCCTTGCCAACGAGCAAGTCATCGACGGACGCGGCTGGCGTTCCGGCGCGTTGATCGAAAAACGCGAAATCCCGATGTATTACTTCAAAATCACCGATTACGCCGAAGAGCTGCTCAACGATTTGGACAAGCTGGAACACTGGCCGGAACAAGTCAAAACCATGCAGCGCAACTGGATCGGCAAATCTCGCGGTATGACCGTGCGCTTCGCCGTTTCAGACGACAGCAAACAAGGTTTGGAAGGCGATTACGCGAAATTCCTGCAAGTTTATACCACCCGCCCCGACACGCTGATGGGCGCGACTTATGTTGCCGTTGCCGCCGAGCATCCGCTGGCAACCGCCGCAGCCGCCGACAAACCCGAATTGCAGGCATTTATCGCCGAGTGCAAAGCCGGCTCGGTTGCCGAAGCCGATATGGCGACAATGGAGAAAAAAGGCGTGCCGACCGGCCGCTACGTCGTCAACCCGCTCAACGGCGACAAGCTGGAAGTGTGGATTGCCAACTATGTATTATGGGGCTACGGCGACGGTGCGGTGATGGCGGTTCCGGCGCATGACGAACGCGATTTCGAGTTCGCCACTAAATACAATCTGCCGAAAAAACAAGTCATTGCCGTCGGCGACAACACATTCGACGCAAACCGATGGCAAGAATGGTACGGCGACAAAGAAAACGGCGTATTGGTCAACAGCGGCGACTTGGACGGCTTGGATTTTCAGACGGCATTCGATGCCGTTGCCGCCAAGCTGCAAAGCCAAAGCGCGGGCGAACCGAAAACCCAATACCGCCTGCGCGACTGGGGCATTTCCCGCCAACGCTACTGGGGCTGCCCGATTCCCATCGTCCATTGCGAACAATGCGGCGACGTACCCGTCCCTGCCGACCAACTGCCCGTCGTTCTGCCCGAAAACGTCGTACCTGACGGTATGGGTTCGCCGCTGGCAAAAATGCCCGAGTTTTACGAAACTGCCTGCCCGTGCTGCGGCGGCGCGGCGAAACGCGAAACAGAC
Source organism: Neisseria polysaccharea ATCC 43768 (assembly GCA_000176735.1). Lineage (GTDB taxonomy): Bacteria > Pseudomonadota > Gammaproteobacteria > Burkholderiales > Neisseriaceae > Neisseria > Neisseria polysaccharea. The sequence goes on from ADBE01000041.1 coordinate 10,918, forward strand.
ACCATGGACACCTTCATGGAATCGAGCTGGTATTTCTTCCGCTATATGTCGCCCAAGTTTTCAGACGGCATGGTATCGGCGGAAGCCGCGAAATACTGGGGCGCGGTCGACCAATACATCGGCGGTATCGAACACGCCATTTTGCACCTCCTGTACGCGCGTTTCTTCACCAAACTGATGCGCGACGAAGGTTTGGTCAATGTTGGCGAACCGTTCGAACGCCTGCTGACGCAAGGTATGGTCGTTTGCGAAACTTACTACCGCGAAAACGACAAAGGCGGCAAAGACTGGATCAACCCTGCCGATGTCGAGCTGACTTTTGACGACAAAGGCCGCCCCGTTTCCGCCGTCCTCAAAGCCGACGGACTGCCCGTCGTCATCAGCGGCACGGAAAAAATGTCCAAGTCCAAAAACAACGGCGTCGATCCGCAAGAGCTGATTAACGCCTACGGCGCGGATACCGCCCGCCTGTTCATGATGTTCGCCGCACCGCCCGAACAGTCCCTCGAATGGAGCGACAGCGGCGTCGAAGGCGCACACCGCTTCCTGCGCCGCCTGTGGCGCACCGTTTACGAATACCTGAAACAAGGCAAAGCGGTCAAAGCGTTCGCAGGCAGCCAAGACGGTTTGTCTAAAGAACTCAAAGACCTACGCCACAAACTGCATTCCACCATCGCCAAAGTCAGCGACGACTACGGCCGCCGCCAACAGTTCAACACCGCCATCGCCGCCGTGATGGAACTGCTCAACCAATACGACAAAACCGACACCGGCAGCGAACAAGGCCGCGCCGTCGCCCAAGAAGTATTGGAAGCCGCCGTACGCCTGCTGTGGCCCATCGTGCCGCACATCTGCGAAACCCTGTGGAGCGAATTGAACGGCGCGAAACTGTGGGAGGCAGGCTGGCCGGAAGTCGATGAAGCCGCCTTGGTCAAATCCGAAATCGAAGTCATGGTTCAAGTCAACGGCAAACTGCGCGGCAAAATCACCGTCGCCGCCGACGCATCCAAAGCCGACCTCGAAGCCGCCGCACTCGCCACCGAAGGCGCGGTGAAATTCATGGAAGGCAAGCCCGCGAAAAAAATCATCGTCGTTCCCGGACGCTTGGTGAATATCGTCGTCTAAGCCGCTTTTAAGGTTTAGCCATACGGATAAAGGCCGTCTGAAACTTGGAAACAGGGTTTCAGACGGCCTTTTTAAGGCAGATGGAGTTGATAAGTCCAATAACATATTGGAATGGAAAGGTTCTATTGGATTTAGACTCACTCTACACACGCCCCCAAATATAAATCCATTGTATTCCTCACGATGTTTTGGCACAATTCCAAGCCAATCAACCACGCTTGTACTCGGCATTCTAATGGCTTCAAAACCTTTTCTAAAATGGGCAGGCGGCAAACATAAACTTGTCCCCTTTATCGAACACAATCTACCTACTCCCACACGAAAACGCCTGATTGAACCCTTTTGCGGTTCTGCCGCTTTGTCTCTTGCATTGGATTTCGAACAATATCTGCTCAATGATATTAACGCTGACTTAATCGGCTTATTCCGTATCCTAAAAGAAGAAAAATCCGGATTCATCGATTACGCCCGCTCTTTCTTTATTTCCGAAAACAATAGCGATTCAAGATTCTATGAATTGCGGGAACAATTCAACTTCAGCAAAAATCTGCATGAACGTTCAGCACTATTTATTTATTTGAACCGCCATGCTTTTAACGGTTTATGCCGTTACAACAGCAAAGGGGCATTCAATGTGCCGTTCGGACGCTACAAATCGCCTTACTTTCCCCAACAAGAAATGGAAGTTTTCATTCAGAAATCTGACAGAGTTGAATTAATGTGCGGAGATTTTCAAACGATCCTGTCCCTGATAAACAATACAGATACTGTTTATTGTGATCCTCCTTATGCACCTTTAAGCCTAACCGCTTCATTTACCACTTATGCCAAAGAAGGCTTCAATTTGGACGATCAAATCCGCCTTTCCCAGACAGCCCAACAAATTTCACCTAACTCTCAAGGCGTTTTGATTTCAAATCATGATACTGAATTTACGAGAAATATTTATTCTTCTGCCATTCTAAAAACGGTTGAAGTACAACGCAATATTGCCGCAAAGGGCAGCAGTCGCAAAAAAGTCGGAGAATTATTGGCAATTTATGATTGATTTCAACAAACTGGCTGAAGAAGCTGCCATTTATCAAAGTCGTTTGAAAAAAATCGTTTCAGACGACCTTGTCCTCTACAACGAAAATTCCCTTAACGTCATGCGGAAGATATTGGAAAAACATCCAAACGGCTGTTTTGATATGATTTTCGCAGACCCGCCTTACTTTCTTTCCAATGACGGCTTCAGTTGTCAAAACGGACAAATGGTTTCCGTCAATAAGGGCAACTGGGATAAATCCAAAGGAATGGCGGCAGATTTGGAATTTTACGAAGAATGGCTTCGACTGTGTTACGCCTTATTAAAACCAAACGGCACAATTTGGGTTTGCGGCACATTTCATAATATCTATTTAATCGGCTACCTGATGCAAACCGTCGGATACCATATTTTGAACAATATTACTTGGGAAAAACCCAATCCGCCCCCTAATTTGTCCTGCCGTTTCTTTACTCATTCGACAGAAACAATCTTATGGGCAAAGAAAAATAAAAAAGCCAAACATACGTTTCATTATGAAATGATGAAAGCACAAAATAATGGCAAACAGATGAAATGTGTTTGGACATTTCCTCCACCAAATAAAACCGAAAAAACATTCGGCAAACATCCGACACAAAAACCACTCCCCTTACTTGAACGCTGCATACTATCGGCTTCAAATATCGGACATTTAATTTTTGACCCTTTCATGGGCAGCGGCACAACAGGCGTTGCTGCCTTAAAACATGGTCGAAAATTTTGTGGTTGCGAACTGGAAGAAGATTTTTTTGAATTAGCAAAGAAAAGGTTAGAAAAATGATTATTGGCGGAATCGGCGGTGCAAGAACACAAACAGGACTCAGATTCGAAGAACGCATAGACTTACGACAGCTGTTTGAAGAAATTCCCGGGTACGACTTAAGAAAAACAGATGATAATGCCGGTTATGAAGTTTGGTTTAATGGAGAATTGAAGGCTTATTGTTTCAAAAAATATGAGTTTTACCGATTTTTGGAAAGACCAGAATACAATATTAATTGGAAAGACCATCTGTCTAAAAGATTACTGCCCGATAATGGCTTATTTATCATCATCCGTGATACCTTATTTATTATTGAAATCAAATTCCAACAAACCCCCGGTTCAGTAGATGAGAAATTACAAACTTGCGACTTTAAGAGAAAACAATATACAAAATTGGTTCACTCTTTAGGTTGGCGAGTTGAATATGTCTATGTTTTGAATGATTGGTTTACAAAGCCGGAATATAAAGATGTTTTAGATTATATTATCAGTGTTAACTGCCATTACCAATTTAACACGATTCCCTTAAGGTGGTTTGGACTGCCTGATGGTGAAACAAATGAATAAATATCATATTTAAAACACAGTCGTTCAAGGTCGTCTGAATATCATTTCAGACGACCTTTCACCAATCCCCGCCGTTTTCCATCTTTCTGCTATTGTGATAAAGTAGCCCGACCTTTTGTTCAAAATACGCGGATTCCGCGATACTGAATGCAGCATCTGTCAAAGATTATTTGAAAACGGTCGGGTTAGACAAGTCTGTCGGCAATGTCGATACTACATCCAAAACTATCCGCAGGGTTTAGGCGGTATTCCGGAGTACGGTGTCTTATGCTGATGCTGTAAACAATGCCCGTATAGAAAACCTAGAACGGTTGTTGCCGACCGTTATGCCGGTTTATGAGCAAAGTGTCAGAAATAGGGGGCGCGTTAATAAAAAACGTTGGCGTTAAGGGAAGGGGATCGAGAATTTGAGCCGTTGTTTCAAAATGCCGTCTGAAATCGTTTGAGATTCAGACGGCATTTAAACAGTTCTGCGCCCCGCCCGTTTTGCCTTCAAGCCCGCGCCGCTTAAATCTAATCCCCCCCCCTGCAATGGGCGCAAAAAATCCCCGTGCCTCGCGGTCGGGGATGTTTCGGGTTTCGCGCCCGTCTGCGCCGTGCCTTGCTGTCGGGCTATGCCGTCTGCACCGCCGCCGTTTCGGCTTGGTTTGATGCGGTCGGGCATTTGTGCGGCTATGCCCTGATATTCGGTTCGGCGGTCTTGCCTGTCTTGGCAGGCATATTCAGCAGCGTGTCTATTGTGAACTTGCTGATTTTGCCGTTTGCCAAGTCGGCTACGCAATGGCTTCGATACCCTTGTTTTTGACGATGGTCAGCAGCTTCAACGCCGCGCCGCTCGGCTTTTTAACGCCCCGCTCCCAAGCCGAAACGTGATTTTTTCCCACGTTGAGATAGATGGCGAAAGCGGCTTGCGATAGTGCCTCCTTCTCCCTGATTGCCTTGATGTCTCCGCCGCTCAACGGTTTGATTTCGGTCAGGCAGGACTTGTCAAAGCCGCGCATAGTCTTTTTGTCGATTGCGCCGATGTCGTGCAATGCGGTTGCCATTTCGTGGATTACGCCGCTTAGCTCGCTTTTATATTTCCGTTCCATTTTCAAATCTCCTGTAAATCCATTTTGATAATCAGGGCTTCAAGCTCCTGCTTGTTGCACTTGGCGGCATATCGCGCTAAATCCTTCAGGGCTGCCAGTTCTTTATCTGTAATGTTTTCACGATTATTCTTGGAAAAGGCATAAACGAAAAATGCCCTATCTGCCTGTTTGAACAATATCAGGCTGCGATAGCCGCCGCTTCTGCCTTGTCCTTGCCGTGCTATGCGCTGCTTAATCACGCCGCCGCCAAGGTCTGCATCTATCAGTCCATTATCCGCCCGCTCCACCGCTTCCGGCAGCTCGGAATCACTGATTTTATGTTTCTTGGCAAATTTCACTATCCATTGGTTTTTGAATATCCGCATTGTGCAACCGTTTACTTAGTGATACTGGGGATTATACCAAAGACAGGCAAGGCGGCAAGCCGCCTTTTTATAGTGGATTAAATTTAAATCAGGACAAGGCGACGAAGCCGCAGACAGTACAGATAGTACGGAACCGATTCACTTGGTGCTTCAGCACCTTAGAGAATCGTTCTCTTGAGCTAAG
>ADBE01000040.1 GCA_000176735.1 Neisseria polysaccharea ATCC 43768
TAAAGAATATATTCATGGTAGATACTAACTCTTTAAGTTGACATATTGTGCGATATCGAGGGCTGTACCATATTTTCCCATCGGGTCTTCCCCGTTCTTTATATGAGCGGCAGGCATCCTCATAAAAGAAGGGATACCGATAAGGAAAAATACCCCGGCATAAAAAATATACTGATTAATCAATACAAATCTAACCAACAGTTCATCGTATTCTTTTCTGTTGGCGTATAAAAAATCTGATATAGTGGATTAAATTTAAATCAGGACAAGGCGACGAAGCCGCAGACAGTACAAATAGTACGGCAAGGCGAGGCAACGCTGTACTGGTTTAAATTTAATCCACTATATATGCCTTCACTTTCATAGGGCGACGCTTTATGTGCCGTCCTGTGTGTTGAAACGTCGGTTTTCCTTACCGCCTGCCCCGCTTTTCCCTGATTGCTGCCAACTGCCGTCCGAACCTGAACCGTCAGGTTTCAGACGGCATTTTTTCTGCCTGCTCCCACAATTGCCGTTTTTGTGCGGCGGTCAGTTTTTTGACGGCGATTTCCTGTTTGAGTGCCGTGCCTTTATCCATGCCGCCTGCAACGATACGCATCGCCACCGGTTTGAATACGCGGGTATATTTCGCGCCTTTTCCGGTTGTGTGGGCGGCAAGCCGCTGTTGCGGATTCGTGCTGATGCCGCAATAGAACGCGCTGTTTTCACACAATATCAGGTAAACGCTCCAGTTTGACGCGTTCATCTGCCTGCATCCTGAGTTTTTTCCCCGTTCCAAGGCGCAACTTTCAGCAGCAGCAACATACCCGGCAGGGCAAGTATGAAACACAGCCGGAAAAACGGCACATACCCGAGCCATTCGATCAGATAACCGGCAAAGGAATTGATGACCGTACGGGGAACGGCGGACAGGCTGGTAAACAGCGCAAGCTGCGTTGCGGTAAATGCGGGATTGGTCTCGCGCGCCATATACGATACGAACGCCGCCGTCCCCAACCCCACGCCGACCGCTTCCGCGCCGATAACTGCCGCCAGCATCAGCCTCTCGCCTGTGCCGACCGTGTCGAAATGTCCGAACCCTGCCAGCCATACAAACCCCAAAACGGTTACAGCCTGCACCGCGCCGAATAGCCACAAGGCTTTGTTTACGCCGATTTTCAGCATCCACACGCCGCCCAAGATACCTGCCGCCACTGCCGGCCACAGTCCTGCATTTTTCGCAATCAAACCGATGTCGGTCTTGCTGAAACCCATATCCAGATAAAACGGCGTTGCCAACGCGGTTGCCATACTGTCGCCGAGTTTGTAAAGGAAGATAAACAGCAGCACGCACACCGCCGAAGCGATGCCCTTGCGCGTAAAAAATTCTTTAAACGGCTCTACCACGGTCTGCTTCAACGTTTTAGGAACGGCAGGCGGCAACACGGGTTCGCGCGCGAGAAACAGCGTCATCAGAAGGCCGGGCAGCATAAATAATGAAGTGATAACAAATACTTCCAGCCACGGCATTCTGTCTGCCAGCACCAAACTCAATGAACCTGGAACCAAAGCGGCAATCCGGTAGGCGTTCACATGAACCGAGTTGCCCAAACCCAATTCTTCGTCCGACAAAATCTCGCGCCTGAACGCATCCAACACAATGTCCTGACTGGCGGCAAAAAACGCGACAAGCACCGACAAGCCGGCAATCAGCGGCAAATGATTCCGGGGGTTTAAAAAGGCATATGCCGCCAAAGCCGCCAGCAACCCTGCCTGCGTCAGCAGCATCCACCCGCGCCGCCGCCCCAAAATGGGAACCCTGACCGCATCCATCAGCGGCGACCACAAAAATTTCCAAGTAAACGGCAGACCGATTAACGCCATCAGCCCGATGCTCTTCAAATCCACCTGCTCGCTGCGCAACCATGCCGGAATCAGGTTAATCAGAAAGTACAGCGGCAGCCCCGAGGTAAACCCCGTAAAAATACAGACAAGCATATTTCGGGAAAAGATTTGCCCGATAAAACCTGATTTCGATACAGTCATGGTTCAAACAGCCAAGAAATAAAAGCCTATTGTAGCAAATATCGCCCAACCGCTGAAAAACACCGCCCCTGCTCCGCCGTTTTGCCGTTCAAATGCAAAATGCCGTCTGAAACTTTGTTCAGACGGCATTTCTACTGAAACCTGAGAGTTTACAGGCTGTAATACATTTCAAATTCCAGCGGATGCGGTGCCATACGGATACGGCGGACATCTTCCTCTTTGAAGGCGATGTAGCTGTCGATCCAGTCTTTGCTGAACACGCCGCCGCGCAGGAGGAATTCGTGGTCGGCTTTGAGGGCGGCGAGAGCTTCTTCCAAAGAAGCGCAGACGGTCGGCACCAATGCATCTTCTTCCGGCGGCAGGTCGTAGAGGTTTTTATCGGCAGGGTCGCCCGGATGAATTTTGTTTTGAATACCGTCCAAACCGGCCATCAACAAAGCGGCGAACGCCAAGTATGGGTTGGCAGTCGGATCGGGGAAACGCGCTTCGATGCGGCGTGCTTTGCTGCTGTTTACAGACGGAATGCGGATGGAAGCTGAACGGTTTTTGGCAGAATAAGCCAGCTTGGTCGGCGCTTCAAAGTGCGGTACGAGGCGTTTGTAGGAGTTGGTGGACGGATTGGTAATCGCGTTCAGGGCTTTGGCATGTTTGATGATGCCGCCGATGTAATAAAGGGCGGTGTCGCTCAAGCCGGCATAGCCGTCGCCTGCGAACAGGTTTTGACCGTCTTTCCAGATGGATTGGTGAACGTGCATACCGCTGCCGTTGTCGCCCATAATCGGTTTGGGCATGAAGGTGGCTGTTTTGCCGAAGTTGTGGGCAACGTTTTGGATGACATATTTCATGTCTTGGGTTTGGTCGGCGCGTTTGACCAGAGTGGCGAAGCGCGTGCCGATTTCCATTTGGCTGCCGGTACCGACTTCGCTGTGGTGGACTTCGACTTCGATGCCGAGTTCTTCCAAAATGTTTACCATCGCGGAGCGCAAATCCTGACCGCAGTCAATCGGCGCAACGGGCGCGTAACCGCCTTTGACGGCAGGGCGGTGGCCGGTGTTTTGACCGTCCATATGCAGGCCGCTTGCCCATGCGCCGCTTTCGGAAGTGATTTCGTAACGGGTTTTGTGCATATCGGTTTCAAACTCTACGCCGTCGAAGACGAAGAATTCGGGTTCGGGGCCGAAGTATGCCGTGTCGCCGATGCCGGAAGATTTCAAATAGGCTTCGGCTCGGCGGGCGATGGAGCGCGGGTCGCGGTCATAACCCTGACCATCAGCAGGGTCGATGACGTCGCAGGTAATGACGACGGTAACATCATCATAAAAAGGATCGACGAAGGCTGTGGACGCATCAGGACGCAGCTGCATATCGGAAGCCTGAATGCCTTTCCAGCCGCCGATAGACGAACCGTCAAACGCCTGACCGTTTTCAAACCACTCTTCGGGGTCTTCCAACACGATGCGTGCAGGCACGGTAAAGTGGTGCTGCTTGCCTTTGGTATCGGTAAAGCGCAAATCGACAAAGCGGGCTTCGCTTTCTTCAATCAATTTTACGACGTTTTTAATAGACATTTTTCAGCTCCTGGAAAAGGGAAATAGCAAAATATGCGGAACGCGGCGGCTTGACGCAAAGTCGGCACGATTCTACCACGTCCATGCCGTCTGAAACTCGCCCTGCGTCAAATTTCAAGCTGAAAAATATAGTTTCAGACGGCAAGATTGTCAACAATATGGATAAAATTGCATATCATGTCCGGATTTCTCCCCAGCTTATACAGGGAAAAACCGTACCGCCTGACAACCGTTTCAGACGGCATCGTTTCCATCTGTACGCCGCCGTTATAAAATAGCCTTCCCGTCTTTTGGAACACGACCATGACCGCCCTCCCCCGCTACGCCGTTTTCGGCAATCCCGTCGCACACAGCAAGTCGCCGCAGATTCATCAGCAATTTACCCTTCAGGAAGGCGTTGACATCGAATACGGACGCATTTGCGCCGACATCGACGGTTTTGCACAGGCGGTTTCGACATTTTTTGAAACAGGCGGCTGCGGTGCAAACGTAACCGTGCCGTTCAAACAAGAAGCTTTTGCGCTGGCGGACGAGCATTCCGACCGCGCTTTGGCAGCAGGTGCGGTCAATACGCTGATTCTGTTGAAAAACGGCAAGCTGCGTGGCGACAACACCGACGGTATCGGTTTGGTCAACGACATCACGCAGGTCAAAAACATTGCCATTGAGGGCAAAACCATTTTGCTTTTGGGCGCGGGCGGCGCGGTGCGCGGCGTGATTCCGGTATTGAAAGAACACCGCCCTGCCCGTATCGTCATTGCCAACCGTACCCACGCCAAAGCCGAGGAATTGGCGCGGCTTTTCGGCATTGAAGCCGTCCCGATGGCAGATTTGAACGGCGGTTTCGATATCATCATCAACGGCACGTCCGGCGGCTTGAGTGGTCAGCTTCCTGCCGTCAATCCTGAAATTTTCCGCAGCTGCCGCCTTGCCTACGATATGGTTTACGGCGACGCAGCGCAGACGTTTTTAAACTTTGCCCAAAGCAACGGTGCTGCCGAAGTTTCAGACGGCCTGGGCATGCTGGTCGGTCAGGCTGCCGCCTCCTACCATATTTGGCGCGGGTTTACGCCTGATATCCGCCCCGTCATCGAATACATGAAAGCCCTGTAACCATGTTCCGCATCATCAAATGGCTGATTGCCCTGCCCATCGGCATCTTTATCTTTTTCAATGCCTATGTGTACGGCAACATCATCACCTACCGCGCCGTCGCGCCGCATCAAACCGCCTTTATGTCGATGCGGATGAAGCAATTTGAACAAGAAGGACGCAATGTCGCCCTGGATTACCGCTGGGTTCCCTACGACCGCATTTCCACCAACCTGAAAAAAGCCCTGATTGCTTCCGAAGATGCCCATTTTGCCGGACACGGCGGCTTCGATTGGGGCGGCATTCAAAACGCCATCAGGCGCAACCGGAACAGCGGCGAAGTAAAGGCGGGCGGATCGACCATCAGCCAGCAGCTTGCCAAAAACCTGTTTTTAAACGAAAGCCGCAGCTATATCCGCAAAGGCGAAGAAGCGGCGATTACCGCGATGATGGAAGCCGTTACCGACAAAGACAGGATTTTCGAACTGTATTTAAACTCAATCGAATGGCACTACGGCGTTTTCGGCGCGGAAGCCGCGTCCCGGTATTTTTATAAGATACCCGCCGCCAAACTGAGCAAACAGCAGGCGGCGAAACTGACGGCACGCGTCCCCGCCCCGCTCTACTACGCCGACCATCCGAAAAGCAAACGGCTGCGCAACAAAACCAATATCGTGCTCAAACGCATGGGTTCGGCAGAATTGCCTGAAGACGACACGGACTGAGTGCCGCCGCAATATAAAATGCCGTCTGAAATATCATTCAGACGGCATATGCTTTCTGCCTTTACCCTCTTCTCCAAAACGCAACGGGGCGGTCATTATCACTTTTGTCCTTCTACATAATGGTCAGACACAAAACGTGTCCGACACGGACAACTTCCCAAAAAACGGCAGACAAAAAAATAACCGCTTATCAGCGGTTTTTTGGTGGCCAGAGGCGGAATCGAACCGCCGACACACGGATTTTCAATCCGTTGCTCTACCAACTGAGCTATCTGGCCTTTGTCTGTCTCGTTAAGAGATGCGTATTAAACCAAACTTCGGGACAACACGCAAGCGGATTTGTCGATATTTTACCCAACCGACTAAGTCGATGTTTTAAGTTTAAATTAATTTCACAGAAAAATAGTGCAAATCGGTTTTTTGCCGTTTG
>ADBE01000039.1 GCA_000176735.1 Neisseria polysaccharea ATCC 43768
CGATGCCGTCTGAATCATCCCAATCGGGTTTTTCTCTTTGTTTTGAGCATCTATCGCCATATTTTCTGGTTTCCGCACGCTTCGGCGGAATGCGGGACGGTTGTGTCCGCCGTAGGGTGGGCTTCAGCCCACCGCCCCACCTGCCGTTGTTTTACTGTTGTTGCAGCTTGCCGTTGTTTCGGTGGGCTGAAGCCCACCCTACCGAAAGGCAAGCAGCTGTTCGCGGTAATATTCGTATTGTTTTCGGCGCAGGGCGATTTCGTGCGGCAGGCCCTCGCTGACGGAGTGGGTCAGGGTATCGAATTTGTCTAGGATGGCGGTGATTTTTTCTTGTTCGGGAAGTGGGGGGATGGGGATTTTATATTGCATAATCGCTGTTTTGCTGCCACGCGGCATTTTTGCACCTTTAGCGTGCTTCATATTAAAGGCAAAAAATTTATCATCGGCCAATACCTGATACAGATATTTTGGATTAACCTTTTCATCTGTTACCCGGATAACCAAAACATCACCGTTTGTTCCGCCCGTGCAGTCTGCCTGCCAGATTTTTTTCAAATACGGACGAATATTTCCAATCAAGATGTCATTGACAATATATTCTGTCATTTTTCCCTCACTTGGAACATAACCGGATAACTTTTTACCTTCTCTATTTTGTAAGAGATTATCCACGCCAACGTAATTATGTTCATTCAGTTTATCCGAGCAAATACGGTTTTTTGAATATTCGGCAACTTCCCCCAACGTCTTCCAAACCACATCTTTCAGACGGCATTGATAGCCATCAGCTATCCCCCCCAATTTGATTGTCAAAATCTAAAAGAAAGTCGCGGTAATACCGGTATTGGCGTTTGCGCAGGGCTAATTCAGCTTCCAGCGTAGCTTCCAGCGTAGCTTCCAGCTCAGTGAATTTGTCAAGTATTTTTACAATTTTTTTCTGAGTTTCCAGGGGCGGGATGGGAATTTTGATTTTTGCTATTTCAGTAACTTTTAATGAAGGATACGACTTATCTGGAATCAGTTCATTAACGTCAAATTGCGATAAGAAATAAAATAAATATTTTGCTAAAACAATTTTCTCATTTCTATAAATTGTTGCTAAGTGTGATGAGACATAACTATCTATAGTAAGCATCACGCGATGATTTAATAAGGTTGAAGCTCCACTTTTGGGTAATAAGATAGTTTCTTTTTTAAAAAGTCTTAATCCTTTTATTCCTATATCGTTTAACTTATCTTGTATCTGATAAAAATTGATAGAGTGATGAACCCTTCCAACATCAGATGTCCTACAAAATGGGTAAATACCATTTTCAAAAAAGGCACTATTTTGTGGTGCTGAATTGCCAGCAGACACTTCGGCTATCTCCCCCAATGGCTTCCACTCCACCGGTGCCGTCTGAATCATCTCAATCAATTTTTTCGCTTTGCTTTGCATATCCATGGTTGTTTTCCGTTTCTTTCGCGCTGCGGCGGGATGTGGGCGGTTGTGGGGTGCTTCGGCTCACTCTGTCCGTTTGCCGTTATTTCTGCGGGCTGAAGCCCGTCCTTTCAAGCTGCTTTTTCAGGTAGCCTGAATGCGGTTATTTTTTGCCGTTTTGATGCTGTTCGGTTGCGGCAAGCCTTTTCTGTTCTTCGTTCTCAAGCTGTTTGATGCTTTTCTCGGGTACAGGCTGGTTTTCAGGCATGATGCCGCCCAGTTCTTCAATGGTTTGGCGCACTTTTTGTCCGACTTCGAAATGCACCCGGTTTGCCTGTGTTTTGCCTTGGATGTTTTCGCGGCGTAGTTTTTCTTCGGTTTGCGTGGCGCGAAACAGGTTGGCAGCCAGTTCGCTGGCGTTCATGTGGTCTAGGATTTTCTGGCTTTTCTTCAAGCCTTTGCGGCTGTGTATGCCCTGCTTGTCCAGTCCTCCGTATAGCCCCCGATAGCCGTGGTTTTGGAAGACGGCGTACTCAACAGGTTTTTCTACGCCTGCATCCTTGGCTGCAGCGGCAAGGTCGGTATTGTGTTCGCGTAGCTGCCTGCGAAGCAGCAGGCGTTGTTTGTCTTCGCCCAAACTCCTGAATGCGGCTTCGTCTTGCAGTTCTTGGCGGCGGGTTTGCACGGCAAAGTAGGTTTGCCCTGCGGCAATGACGCTTTTGGACGGATCGCCGTTTTGCACAATCAGGTAGCAGGCATAGCGGGAAAGGCGGTAATCCGGCACTTCGCGCTGCCCGCCTTTTCCAAGGGCTATCATTTTGTTGGTTTCAACAAAATGATGATTTTTGCCATTTCCTGATGTTTCGCAAGCGGTTATGGCTTTATCAATGGCCCGTTGGAAATTACGCCATTCGGAATATTCCAAGATTTGCTGCAAGGTGCGCGCCGACCAATATTCATTGCCTGTTTCGTCAATGTGCTTGGCGTTTTCAAAAGCATTGTTTTTTGTTGTCATGTATTTTTCCCCGAAAATTTCTTGATTTGAACTTGTAAAGATTGCTTACAGGTTGCCGCCCGTATTTTCAGATGGCTTCTTTCCCATTCAGTTGTTGCAAAATATGCAACAACTGCCTAGGCCTCAATCTCTGCAATCACTTCGTCAATTTCGCGCCGCAGCCGTTCGATTTTGGCGACGGTTTCGCCGATTTCGGCGTTAAGCTGTTTGATGTCGATAATTTCGCGTGTGTCTTCGGGTTCAACGTAGCTGCTGACGGCGAGGTTGTAGCCGTTGTCTTTGATGGTTTGCTGGGCGGCGTTTTGGGCGATATGCGGCACATCGGCCTTATCGGCGAAGAGTTTGACGATTTCGGCAATGTGTTCTTCGGTTAAGACGTTGTTGTTGGTTTCTTTTTTAAAGAAGCCGCCTGCGTCGATAAATTGGATGTCGGTATTGTCTTTGTGTTTGGACAAAACCAGGATATTGACGGCGATGCCGGTGCCGTAAAAGAGATTGGGCGCAAGGGCGATCACGGTTTCCACGTAGTTGCCCTCCACCAGATATTGGCGGATTTTCTGCTCTGTCCCGCCACGATAGAAAATGCCGGGGAATGAGACGATGGCGGCGCGGCCTCTGCCGGAAAGGTAGTTTAGTGCGTGCAGGATGAAGGCAAAATCGGCTTTGGATTTCGGGGCGAGTACGCCTGCGGGGGCAAAACGGTCGTCGTTGATTAAGGTGGGGTCGCCGCTGCCTATCCAGTTGATGGAATAAGGCGGATTGGAGACGACGGCATCAAAGGGCCTGCTGTCTTTGAGCTTGGGGTTGGTCAGTGTGTCGCCCAATTCGATGTGGAATTTGTTGTAATTGACATTGTGCAGAAACATATTCATGCGGGCGAGGTTGTAGGTGGTGTGGTTGATTTCCTGCCCGAAGAAGCCTTCTTCGATGATGTGTTCGTCAAACTGTTTTTTCGCCTGCAAGAGCAGGCTGCCCGAGCCGCAGGCGGGGTCGTAGATTTTGTTGACTTTCTCCTGCCCGTGCACCGCCAGCCGCGCAATCAGCTTGGATACGCTTTGCGGGGTGAAAAATTCGCCGCCGGATTTGCCTGCGTTGGCGGCGTAGTTGGAAATCAGGTATTCGTAGGCATCGCCGAAAAGGTCGATGCGGTGGTCTTCAAAATTGCCGAAATCAAGTTCCGCCACGCCTTTGAGGACGGCGGCAAGGCGTTTGTTTTTGTCGGCAACGGTGCTGCCGAGCCGGCTGCTGGTGGTGTCGAAGTCGTCAAACAGGCCTTTGATGTCTTGTTCGGACGGATAGCCGGAGGCGGAGCTTTCAATCGCGGTAAAAATTTCTTTCAGCTTGGTGTTGAGCTCTTCGTTTTGATGGGCTTCGGCGGCAATATTGCAAAAAAGCTGGCCGGGGTAGATGAAATAGCCTTTGACTTTGACGGCATCGTCTTTGATTTCGGGCGTGATGATGCTGTCCGGCATAGCGGCGTAATCAATGCTGCTGTCGCCTGCCTGCATATAGTCGGTAAAGTTTTCGCTGATAAATCGGTAGAAAAGTGTGCCGAGAACGTATTGTTTAAAGTCCCAGCCATCCACCGCGCCGCGTACTTCGTCGGCAATTTTCCAAATTTGGCGGTGCAGTTGGGCGCGTTGTTGCATTTCGGTCATCATCGAAATCCATATAAAAGTTGAACAAATCAAAATCGCCTGATATTTTCAGACGATTTTTTTACGGGCATTCAAATTAAGCCAAATTTTCCAGCATCCATTTGACGTAGCGGTCGACACCTGATTTGACATCGAAAAATTCTTCCTTGTATCCGGCTTCGCGCAATTTGGTAATGTCGGCTTGGGTGAAGCTTTGGTATTTGCCTTTGAGCGCGTCGGGAAATGGGATGTAGCGGATAAGTTCTTCTTCTACCAGCTCTTTCAAGCTCATTTCAGGTTTGCCTTCGGCGGCGCGGCAGGCGTTGACGGTGGCGGCGGCGAGTTCGTTGAACTGTTGGCTGCGGCCTGTTCCAAGGTTGTAGATGCCGGAGAGGTTGGGATGGTCGAAGAAGTAGAGGTTGACTTTGGCAACGTCTTCGACGCTGACGAAGTCGCGGGTTTGTTCGCCGTTGCCGTAGCCGTCGTTGCTGCCGAACAGGTTGACGTAACCGTGTTCGCGGTATTGGTGGAAATGGTGGAAGGCGACGGATGCCATGCGCCCTTTGTGTTGTTCGTGTTGTCCGTAAACGTTGAAGTAGCGGAAGCCGACGACTTGGGCGGTGAGACCTTCTTTCATGCGGCGGCGCAATACTTGGTCAAACAGGAATTTGGAATAGCCGTACACATTGAGCGGTTTTTCGAGTTCGCGCTCTTCGCGGAAGATTTCGCCTTTGCCATACACGGCGGCGCTGGAGGCATAAAGGAAGGGGATGCGTTCGTCCTGACACCAGTCCAGCAAATCCAGCGTGTACTGGTAGTTGTTTTCCATCATGTACAAACCGTCGTGGTTCATCGTATCGGAACACGCGCCTTGGTGGAACACGGCTTCGATATTTTGATAAGGTAAAATGTGCTCCCTCACTTGGCGGATGAATTCGTGTTTGTCGAGATAATGGGCGATTTCGCACTCGGCAAGGTTTTTAAATTTTTCGCCTTTGCTCAAATTATCGACGGCAACGATGTCGGTAATGCCGCGCCGGTTGAGGGCTTTGACGATGTTGCTGCCGATAAAGCCGGCCGCGCCTGTTACGATGATGGTCATATTGGGTTTCCTTTGTTTTGAGGGTTTCAGACGGCATTGGATGGTCATGCCGTCTGAAAAGATTTATTGCCCGTCCAGTGCTTCAACCAACTCTGCAAACGAGCAAACCGCCGTACCAAGTTTCGCCACGACAACCCCAGCCGCAGTATTGGCAAGGTGCATGGCTTCAGACATGGTATAACCAGCAGCCAGCCCCAAGCCCATTCCGGCAATAACGGTGTCGCCTGCGCCGGACACGTCGTAAACTTCTTGGGCGCGGGTGGGCTGGTAAATCGGTTCGCCCTCATTGAATAGGGTCATGCCTTCTTCGCTTCGGGTCAGTAAAACGGCGGTCAGGTCGAGGTGGCGGCGCAGGTTTTGCGCTTTTTCGGTCAGCTCGTCTTCGTTTTTCCAACTGCCGACCACTTCTTTCAATTCGGCACGGTTGGGCGTAATCAGGGTTGCACCGGCGTATTTTTCGTAATCGTCGCCTTTGGGGTCGATTAATACGGTTTTACCTGCATGTTTCGCCCAATCGATCATATCGGAGATGTACGACAGACCGCCTTTGCCGTAGTCTGAAAAAATAATTGCGTCGTATTCGGGCAAGATTTCGCGGTATTTCCGCTTGATTTGTTCCAATACTTCGCGGTTGGGATGTTCTTCAAAATCAAGGCGGATAAGCTGCTGGTTGCGGGCGACGACGCGCAGTTTGACGGTGGTGGCGATTTGTTTGTCGCGCATCAGATAGGAGGCGACGCCGTCCTGCACCATCAGCGCGTCGAGCGCGTCGGCGGCTTCGTCGTTGCCGGTTACGGACAACAGCCCTGCTTTACCGCCCAACGAAGCGATGTTGCGCGCAACGTTCGCCGCACCGCCCGCGCGTTGGTCGATACGTCCGATTTTTGCTACGGGAACAGGGGCTTCGGGCGAAATTCGGGACACGTCGCCAAACCAATAGCGGTCGAGCATCACGTCGCCGACCACCAGGACTTTGGCTTGTGCGAAACGGGATTTGAGGGTTTCTTGTTGAAACTTGGCGGGCATTTTATGCACTCCAAAATAAGTTGTTTTTTGTGTGTGAAAACTTCACTGTATTCTCAGTAATTATCTGGCAAATTTACTGATTAATAATAAAATCCGGCTTTTTATTATTCTTCAAAGTCAAAAGGAGACCAATCGGTAACAGGTGAAAAGCAATCCTCTCCTTCTTTTTTCTCAAAAACGCTACCTATATCCGCCCAAAACAGCTCCCCAACATCTGCTTGATAATGAGTAAGCCGCGTCAAACTATGAAAGGAGAAGTTATCAGGGTTATTCGTGTATTCATTATCTTCTGTTCCGGAAAATACCCGCCATCCGCTATCAAATGGTAAATCCCCTTGATGTTCCCGATACATAAATTTAATAGGAAGCCCCTCTTCGACAATTTTATGCGACACGATTGCATACCATCCAACAGGGGTATCCTTTACAAGCAAATCATCTTCTGGAAATGCATCATAATCAAAAATATTGCTCACATCTGAACCACATTGAGACATCGGATAAATTCCTTTCTAAGCTGAAATTTTCTGGTTATTTATCTACCGTATCAAAGTAAGGCAGTTTCTTTGAACAGCATCAAAATTGTTGATGCTTAAGCGTTTGCCACGCGGTTCACTTCGCGCAATACGGCGACCGGATCGGCGGCTTGGGTTACAGGGCGGCCCATTACCAAATAGGTTGAACCTGCCGCCAAGGCTTCGGCGGGCGTCATGATGCGGCGTTGGTCGTCGTTGTTGCCAGCAACGTCCAAGCGGATACCGGGCGTTACCAAGACAAAATCTTGTCCCAACTCGCGGCGTAACGGTGCGGCTTCTTGGGCGGAACAGACCACTCCGTCCAAGCCCGAACTTTGCGCCAGTTTCGCCAAACGGATGACTTGTTCTTCGGGAGCGATGTTCAAACCGATTTCCGCCAAATCGCTTTGTTCCATACTGGTCAACACGGTTACGCCGATTAAGAGCGGCTTCGTGCCGTATCCGGCAACGGCTTCTGCTGCGGCTTCCATCATACGGCGGCCGCCTGAGGCATGCATATCGACCATCCACACGCCCATGTCGGCAGCGACTTTGCAGGCTTGCGCGACGGTGTGGGGAATGTCGTGGTATTTCAAATCGAGGAAAAGTTTGAAACCTTGATTGATTAAGCTTTCTGCCAAATTGCGACCGGTTGCGGTAAACAGCTCTTTGCCGATTTTGATTTGGCACAACGTCGGATCAAGGTTGCGGACAAATCCGAGCGTGTCTTTTTCGTTGGCAAAATCAAGGGCGACGATGACGGGGGTGCGTTGTTGCGGAGTTTGGAAGTCGGAAATCAAGGGATTCATAAGATGCCTGCGGATAAACGGTTACAACTTCGATTTTAACAGCTTTCATACACAAAATGCCGTCTGAAAATATTTTTTCAGACGGCATTTCCTACTCGGCAAAACTTATTTGCCCAAACCTTTCAATACTTCTGCTTTCACGGCTTCTACTGCTTGGGTGCCGTCGACTTTGATGTATTTAGGCGCGTGTTCGCCTTCCAGCTTGCTGTAAAAATCAACCAAAACTTCGGTTTGCTCGTGGTACACGGCAAGGCGTTTTTTCACGGTTTCTTCTTTGTCGTCGTCGCGCTGAATCAAATCTTCGCCGGTTACGTCGTCTTTGCCTTCGACTTTGGGCGGATTATAGGTAACGTGGTAAGTACGGCCAGAAGCCAAATGCACGCGGCGGCCGCTCATGCGGTCGACAATCACGCTGTCAGGTACATCGATTTCAACCACGGCATCCAAATCCACACCGGCTTCAACCATTGCTTCGGCTTGTGCCAGCGTGCGTGGGAAACCGTCAAACAGGAAACCGTTTTTACAGTCGTCTTGTGCGATGCGTTCTTTGACCATACCGATAATGATGTCGTCGCGCACCAAGCCGCCTTCATCGATGATTTTTTTCGCTTCTAAACCCAGCAGCGTGCCTGCTTTAATCGCAGCGCGAAGCATATCGCCGGTAGAGATTTGCGGAATGCCGAACGCGGCAGTGATGAATTGCGCCTGAGTGCCTTTGCCCGCGCCCGGCGCGCCTAAGAGTAATGCTTTCATAAAGTCGTCCTTTCCAATATATTTAATAAAGCCGAACAGATTGTTCACAATTCTACACGGCTTGGAGCAATAGTTCAAAAAACCGGCCGCGCACACCGCCGTTTGCAAGCAAATGTTTTGCATACATTTGCCGAGCTTAATATTCACAAGCCGGCAACTTTTTGGGACAATCCCCAAAATTTCAAAACATCGCACCCTACCAAAAAGGAACATCCGTGAAACGCATTTTTCTGTTTTTGGCGACCAATATCGCTATTTTGGTCGTAATCAGTATTGTTTTGGCGGTTCTGGGCATCAACAGCCGGGGCGGCGCGGGCAGCCTGTTGGCGTATTCCGCCGTCGTCGGCTTCACTGGTTCGATTATTTCGCTGTTGATGTCCAAATTCATCGCCAAACAATCGGTCGGCGCGGAAGTCATCGACACGCCGCGCACCGAAGAAGAAGCCTGGCTTTTGAACACTGTCGAAGCCCAAGCGCGGCAATGGAATCTGAAAACGCCCGAAGTCGCCATCTACCGCTCTCCCGAACCCAATGCCTTTGCCACGGGCGCATCGAGAAACAGCTCCCTGATCGCCGTCAGCACCGGTTTGCTCGACCATATGACGCGCGACGAAGTAGAAGCCGTATTGGCGCACGAAATGGCACACGTCGGCAACGGCGATATGGTTACGCTGACGCTGATTCAAGGGGTGGTTAATACCTTTGTCGTATTCCTGTCGCGCATTATTGCCAACCTGATTGCCCGAAACAACGACGGCAGCCAGTCGCAGGGAACTTACTTCCTGGTCAGCGTGGTGTTCCAAATCCTGTTCGGCTTCCTTGCCAGCTTAATTGTCATGTGGTTCAGCCGCCAGCGCGAATACCGCGCCGATGCGGGGGCGGCAAAACTGGTCGGCGCGCCGAAAATGATTTCTGCCCTGCAAAGGCTTAAAGGCAATCCTGTCGACCTGCCCGAAGAAATGAACGCAATGGGCATTGCCGGAGATACGCGCGACTCCCTGCTCAGCACCCACCCTTCACTGGACAACCGCATCGCCCGCCTCAAATCGCTCTAAACCGATTTGAAACGACAAAAACCGTACGCGCAAGCAGTACGGTTTTTTCGTATATACCGTCTGAAAACATCGGGGTTGCCATACCGGCATCGACCTTATCCGTTTCCGCACCGGATACGCCGCATTGATATACCCCGACAAACCGCGTCCAAACAGAAAATATCAGATAAAACAGCGGTAAAAATGCCGTCTGAAACCAATTAGGGCTTCAGACGGCATTTTCACTGCAAAACCTTATGCGAACGGATGATGCAGCACAATCGTTTCTTCGCGGTCGGGACCGGTGGAGACGATGGCGACCGGCGCGCCGCAGACTTCTTCAATCCGTTTCAAATATGCTTTGGCATTGTCGGGCAGTTCGTCATAATTTTTGATGCCGAAAGTCGATTCTTTCCAACCCTCCATTGTTTCGTAAATCGGTTTGCAGGCTTCTACCGCATCCGAACCGCAAGGCAGGATGTCGGTTTTGCCGCCGTCGGGCAATTCGTAGCCGACGCAGATATTGATGGTTTCAACGCCGTCCATCACGTCCAGCTTGGTAATGCACATACCGGAAATGCCGTTGATTTGGATGGAGCGTTTCAGGGCGGCGGCATCGAACCAGCCGCAGCGGCGCGCGCGGCCGGTTACCGAACCGAATTCGTGTCCGCGCTCCGCCAAACCTACGCCTACTTCGTCGAACAATTCGGTCGGGAACGGGCCCGAACCGACGCGCGTGGTATAGGCTTTAACGATGCCCAAAACATAATCCAGCATTTGGGGGCCTACGCCCGCGCCTGCCGAAGCCGCGCCTGCGAGGCAGTTGGACGAGGTAACGAAGGGATAAGTGCCGTAGTCGATGTCCAACAGCGTACCTTGTGCGCCTTCAAACAGCAGTTTTTCGCCGTTTTTGTTTTTCTCGTTCAACACGCGGGATACGTCGGCAATCATCGGCGTAATGCGCGGCGCGACTTTTTCGATAACCGCCGTCACGTCTTCCGCTTTCACCGGCTCGGCATTGTGCAGATGTTGCAGTTGGACATTGTAATAAGCGAGGACGGCATCCAGTTTTTCACGCAGTTTTTCGGGATGCAGCAAATCGGCGGCGCGGATGGCGCGGCGTGCCACTTTGTCTTCGTAGGCAGGGCCGATGCCGCGGCCGGTTGTGCCGATTTTGCCTTTACCGCGCGATGCTTCGCGGGCTTGGTCGAGCGCGATGTGGTAAGGCAGGATCAGCGGGCAGGTCGGCGCGATTTTCAGACGGCCTTCGACGTTTTTCACGCCTGCCGCGTTCAACTCGTCGATTTCGCCCAACAGGGCTTCGGGGGAAACGACAACGCCCGAACCGATAAAGCAGTCCAGGTTTTCATGCAGAATGCCGCTCGGAATCAGGCGCAAAATGGTTTTCTTGCCGCCGACGACCAAAGTGTGTCCGGCATTGTGGCCGCCTTGGAAACGCACCACGCCGCCGGCTTCTTCCGCCAGCCAGTCAACGATTTTACCTTTACCCTCGTCGCCCCACTGTGCGCCGATTACTACAACATTTTTAGCCATAGCCATATAACCTATCAATATTGAAAATTATTGCGGAAAATCCCCAAACCGGCGCGGCTTTGCGCCCCGCAACGATTTGCCTTTCATCCGCCGTGAACGGGTATTTAGCGTTTCACGACCTGCCAAACGCCGTCTGTCTTTTTCAGACGGCCTGCAAGCTCTTCCGAAACATTGTGTCCGATACCGTAATCGATCACGACACACTGCCCCTGCGCGCGCAGCGTTTCAATTGCTTCGCGCGCCGCTTCGGCATCTTCCGCATCGACCGACACGGCGGGCTGCCGTTCGATGGCGGGCAAACGCCCGATAAAGCTGCGCAAGTCGAAACTGAATCCCGTTGCCGGGCGCGCCCTGCCGAAATATCCGCCCAATCCGTCATAACGCCCGCCGCGCGCGACCGCGTCGTGGAAATCGGCGGCATAGGCGGCATACACCAAACCTGTGTGGTAATTGTCGACGCGCAGCTCGGACAAGTCGATATGGATTTCATCATCGGGAAATGCGTCGCACACCGCCTGCAATTCGTCCAACGCGTTACCGACCGCCGACAAATCCGGCAACCGTCCGCGCGCGGCGGACAACACTTCCCGTCCGCCGTACAGGCGCGGCAGCAGCGAAAATGCTTTTGCCCACATACCGTCCAGCTTCCAAGCCTTGACCTGCGCTTCGACCGCCCTAGTATCCTTATCCTGCATCAAGGCAAGCAGCGTTGCGGACTGCCCCGCATCCAAATGCGCCGCATCGGACAAGGCGCGGAATATGCCGATATGCCCCAGCGAAAGCAGCACTTTGCCCATATCGGCAATTTTCATGCTTTTCAGCATAAGGTCTATCAGCTCGATGTCGCCGCGGATGCCGGCGAAACCGTACATTTCCGCCCCCGCCTGCAAAGGTTCGCGCATATTGGACAGCCCGTCCGGGCGCGCGTGCAACACGGGACCCGCGTAGCACAATCGGTTAATCCCTTGATTGGCGGACAAAAGATGGGCATCGATACGCGCCACTTGCGGCGTGATGTCGGCGCGTATGCCCAACTGCCTGCCGCTGAGCCTGTCCGTTACCAAAATGGTTTTCAGGGAAAGCCCCGCATCGATATGCGTCAGCAGGGAATGTGCGTACTCCATCAGCGGAGGCTG
Source organism: Neisseria polysaccharea ATCC 43768 (assembly GCA_000176735.1). Taxonomy (GTDB): domain Bacteria; phylum Pseudomonadota; class Gammaproteobacteria; order Burkholderiales; family Neisseriaceae; genus Neisseria; species Neisseria polysaccharea. The sequence goes on from ADBE01000039.1 coordinate 12,002, forward strand.
TACCAGTTCATAACCGTGTACGCGGAACAGTGCCAACAACTGCTCCCTCGCGCTTTCAAGCTGCCGCGCGTTCGTGGGCAGTACGTCGGCGATATGTTCCGGAAGCTGCCATGTCTGCATGAGAATCTGCCTTCTATTTTATCCTGTAAATACAAAAGGCTGCCCGATCCGCAATCAGACGGCATCTTTGCCGCAACGCATCACGCCGCTGTCAAAACGGCGATGCTTCCTTCCGATTCAGAATCCGAACAGCCCCTGTCCGACGGCTCAATGCCGTCAAGTCGTTAAAACCAAACTTTACCATAAAATACACACAATCTGAATATACTTTTATACCCTGTATCCGCCGTCTGACGGCACGACATTTTTTTACTATATAATGTGCGCCATTATTTCTCATCACTCCCTGCTGCCGTTTTCTGCTTCAGACGGCATCTTTGTTGATTGGATGCTTATCCTATGCTGCTCGACCTCAACCGCTTTTCCTTTTCCGTCTTCCTGAAAGAAGTCCGCCTGCTGACCGCCCTTGCCCTGCCCATGCTGTTGGCGCAGGTCGCGCAGGTGGGCATCGGTTTCGTCGATACCGTGATGGCGGGCGGTGCGGGTAAGGAGGACTTGGCGGCGGTGGCTTTGGGCAGCAGCGCGTTTGCCACGGTTTATATTACGTTTATGGGCATTATGGCGGCGCTGAACCCGATGATTGCCCAACTTTACGGTGCGGGCAAAACCGGTGAAGTGGGCGAAACGGGGCGGCAGGGGATTTGGTTCGGGCTGTTTTTGGGGATGTTCGGCATGGTGTTGATGTGGGCGGCGATTACGCCGTTCCGCAACTGGCTGACCTTGAGCGATTATGTCGAAGGCACGATGGCGCAGTATATGCTGTTCACCAGTCTGGCGATGCCGGCAGCAATGGTGCACCGCGCGCTGCACGCCTACGCTTCGAGCCTGAACCGCCCGCGTCTGATTATGTTGGTCAGCTTCGCGGCGTTTGTGTTGAACGTGCCGCTGAACTATATTTTCGTTTACGGCAAATTCGGTATGCCCGCTTTGGGCGGTGCGGGCTGCGGGTTGGCGACGATGGCGGTGTTTTGGTTCAGCGCGCTGGCGTTGTGGATTTATATCGCCAAGGAAAAATTCTTCCGTCCGTTCGGACTGACGGCAAAATTCGGCAAACCGGATTGGGCGGTGTTCAAACAGATTTGGAAAATCGGCGCGCCCATCGGACTGTCTTATTTTTTGGAAGCCAGCGCATTTTCGTTTATCGTGTTTTTGATTGCGCCTTTCGGTGAGGATTATGTGGCGGCGCAGCAAGTCGGCATCAGTTTGTCGGGGATTCTCTATATGATTCCTCAAAGCGTCGGCTCGGCGGGGACGGTGCGCATCGGCTTTTCGCTTGGGCGGCGCGAATTTTCGCGGGCACGTTATATTTCGGGCGTGTCGCTGGTGTTGGGCTGGATGCTCGCCGTGATTACCGTGCTTTCTTTGGTATTATTCCGTTCGCCGCTGGTCAGTATGTACAACAATGATCCGGCGGTTTTAAGCATCGCCGCCACCGTCCTACTGTTCGCCGGCTTGTTCCAACCGGCAGACTTCACCCAATGCATCGCGTCCTACGCCCTGCGCGGCTACAAAGTCACCAAGGTACCGATGTTCATCCACGCCGCCGCCTTCTGGGGTTGCGGCCTGCTGCCGGGCTACCTGCTCGCCTACCGTTTCGATATGGGCATTTACGGCTTCTGGACGGCATTGATCGCCTCGCTCACCATCGCCGCCATCGCCTTGGTGTGGTGCTTGGAATTGTGCAGCAGGGAGATGGTCAGAACGCATAAGGTCGTCTGAAATTTCTTTCAGACGACTCCCATTGATGTTTTATTTGCGACTTATTCACTTTTAAGGAAAAAAATGTTTTCAACTTCCATTATAGAAAAACTTGCTTACTATGTTTATTGCTTGATTGACCCTAGAGACGGCAATATTTTCTATGTGGGTAAAGGCGTGGGCAATCGCGTTTTCCATCATGCCCTAGGTTCATTACAAGAAACAGAAACGCCAAGTGATAAAATTGCCTTGATTAGAGAAATACATAAAAGCGGAAACCAGCCCGTGTATTACATTCTGCGGCACAACATCCAAACAGACAAACAGGCTTTTGAATATGAAGCGATGGCAATAGACCTACTCTCCCTAGTCAAGCCGAGCCAGCAGCCGCTGACTAATATTCAAGGGGGGCACGCATTCTTCAGAAGTAGGATTAATGAGTTTGTCGGAATTAAAACGAAAGTATGATACTCAAGAATTAAAAACTGATAAACCCATTGTTTTAATTACGATTAATAACGAATACGAGAAACTGAAAAAAGGCATTAGATCCGGGAATATTCCTGAAGCCAATAGGGATAAGGAAATTTACGAACGCACACGGAAATATTGGAAAATCGGAAGCCGACGTGAAAAAGCAAAATATACAGTTGCAGTCTATCGCGGCTGGACATTGGCAGTGTATGAAATCGAAAGATGGATTTCTGCCGACGATATTATTCAAGGCCGTTGGATGTTTGAAGGCAAGCCGTTACCAGATGACTCCAACATTTATGAAGAAATCGTGAATAAGCTGACCTATTCTTCACAAGAAAACTATAAGGCGCCCCAAAACCCCATTACCTATCGTAATTGTTAAATAGTTAGTTTTCAGACGACCTGAATCCACAAAATCACAAATCATCATGCAACCCATCCAATACCAAACCGATCTCACCCCTTACAACACCTTCGGCCTTCGCGCCCAAGCCCAAGCCTTTATCGTGCTCGAACACGCCGACGAGTTGCGCGACATCGTCCGACTGCCGGAATTCGACCGCAATACCGTTTTATGGCTCGGCGGCGGCAGCAACATCGTTTTGATGCAGGATTACGCCGGACTGGTCGTACACATGGAAAACAAAGGCATACGCGAGATTGCACGTTCAGACGGCATGGTTCTGATTGAAGCGCAGGCGGGCGAAATCTGGCACGATTTTGTCCTGCACACCGTCGCGCTGGGCTTGAACGGTCTGGAAAACCTGAGCCTGATTCCGGGTACGGTCGGCGCGTCGCCCGTGCAGAACATCGGTGCATACGGCGTGGAAGCGAAAGACGTGATTCACAGCGTGCGCTGCTTCGATTTGGATACGGAAACCTTTGTCGAGCTTGCCAATGCCGATTGCCGCTTCGCCTACCGAGAAAGCCTGTTCAAGCAGGAAGGCAAAGGGCGTTATGTGATTGTTTCGGTCGTGTTCACCCTGAAAGAGCGTTTCGAGCCGAATTTGGGTTACGGCGATTTGGCGGCCGCCGTTGCCGAACGGAGCGCGGGCAGAGCTCCGGTGGCGAAAGATGTTTCCGATGCAGTGTGTGCAATCCGCAACAGTAAACTGCCTAATCCTAACGTACTTGGTAATGTTGGCAGTTTCTTTAAAAACCCTGTTGTCAGCGCGGAAAAAGCTGCCGCTCTGTTGCAGCAGCATCCCGATATGCCGCGCTATCCGCAGCCCGACGGTTCAGTCAAACTCGCCGCCGGCTGGCTGATCGACCAATGCCGTCTGAAAGGCTTCCAAATCGGTGGCGCGGCGGTACACGATAAACAGGCTTTGGTTTTGGTGAACAAAAACAATGCTTCTTCAGACGACATCTGGAAGCTGGCGCAACACGTCTGCAATACAGTATTTACTCGATTTCAGGTAGAATTACACGCCGAACCCAATTGGCTGCCCGCTTCGTTCAGTCTATAAATCCAAGGAGTATGCCCGTGACCCGCATTGCAAAAACCAATACTTACACCCGCATCATCGATGCCAGCCTTACGCTCTTCAACGAGGAAGGCGAGCGCAACATCAGTACCAACCATATCGCGGCGCATTTGGGCATTAGTCCGGGCAACCTCTATTACCACTTCCGCAATAAAGACGAAATCATCGTCCAGCTCTTCAAACGTTACAGCGAAGCCCTGCTGGCATACCTGAATGAAGCCGTGTTGCCGTCTGATGTGGAAGACTCCATCAACTATATGGCGGGCATTTACGACGTGATGTGGGAATACCGCTTCCTCTTTAGCGACGTAAACACCCTGCTTGCGCGCAGTGCCGAACTATTGGGCGAACACAACACCTTCACCCAAGCCAAAGTCTCCCCGCTCTTGGTCAACCTGCTCACCCAGCTCAACGGTCTGAACATCATCCAAGCCGACCAAACCGCCATGAATGACCTCGCCGTCAATATGTGGATGGTCACGAAATACTGGTTCGACTTCGACAGCTCCCTACGCGGGCGTACCAAACTGACCGAAGACTCCAAAGCACGCGGCATCCGTCGCACCTTAAGCCTCCTGCGTCCCTACCTCTTGCCGGAACACCGCGAGGAATACGACCGGAAAATAGGCGGTGCGCAGTCATAATCTTCATGCCGTCTGAGCTGATTTTCAGACGGCATTCATCTATAAACATGATACATAACCCTCTTTCCACCTCCCCCGACGCATCCATCTTAGGCCTAGGCTACCTCGGCCGCTCTTTGGCGCAAAAACTCTACGAAAACGGCAGCCGCGTCGCCGCAGTCAAGCGCAACCTGACTTCGGACGATATTAATCTGCCCATACACCTCGATACCTTCGACCTCGGCAACACCGATGCCTTTCAGACGGCATTGTGGCGGCACCACGCCGACAAACCCGTTTGGTATTTCCTACTGCCGCCCTCCTCACTGACGCATTACGCCGACACCGTCAAACAATGGGCAGAACTTGCCCGGGCGTGCAACGTGCAACACCTGATTTTCACGAGCAGCACCAGCGTTTACGGCGATAAAGTACGCGAATGCGACGAAACCGCCGCACCCGATCCGCAAACCGAGTCCGCCCGACAAATCCTCGCCGCCGAGCAATACCTGCTCGACAGCGGCGTTCCGAACATCGACATCCTGCGGCTGGGCGGGCTTTATTGCGCCGAACGCCATCCCGTCAGCCGCCTTGTTCAAAAGCAAAACATCCCGGGCGGCAACCGGCCTGTCAACATCGCCCACCGCGACATCGCCGTCGAAACCCTGTTTCAGACGGCATTCAAACCCGGCGGCAGGCGGCTGAAAAACATTATCGAACCGCGCCACCCGACACGACGCGAATTCTATACGGAAGAAGCCGCCAAACTCGGCCTGCCCGCGCCGGATTTCGCACCCGACGACAGCGTGGGCAAAATCATCCGTACCGTTTGCGATAACGGCTTAAGCCTGTAAAATAAGCGGCAACAGCAACAAACAGGCATTCTCCGCCCCGATCAGAAAATATGTCCGCCCTCCTCCCCATCATCAACCGCCTGATTCTGCAAATCCCGGACAGCCGCTCGGAACTTGCCGCCTTCGCAGGCAAAACACTGACCCTGAACATTGCCGGGCTGAAACTGGCGGGACGCATTACGGAAGACGGTTTGCTCGCGGCGGGAAACGGCTTTGCGGACACCGAAATTACCTTCCGCGACAGCGCGATACAGAAAATCCTCCAAGGCGGCGAACCCGGGGCGGGCGACATCGGGCTCGAAGGCGACCTCATCCTCGGTATCGCGGTGCTGTCCCTGCTCGGCAGCCTGCATTCCCGCGCATCGGACGAATTGGCACGGATTTTCAGCACGCAGGACGGCATCGGCAGCCGTGCCGCCGACATCGGACACAGCATCAAACAAATCGGCAAAAGCATAGCCGGACAAATCGGCGGATTTTCCCGCGAACCCGAGTCCGCAAACATCGGCAACGAAGCCCTTGCCGACTGCCTCGACGAAATAAGCAGACTGCGCGACGACGTTGCCCGCCTCAACGAACGCCTCGACCGGCTCGAACGCGACATTTGGATAGACTAACCTTCAGACGGCATCCGACATGAACAGCCCTTTTCACAACATCGGCATCGTAACCCGCCCCAACACGCCCGACATCCAAGACACCGCTCACACGCTGATTACCTTTTTGAAGCAGCACGGCTTTACCGTCTATCTCGACGAGGTCGGCATAAGGGAATGCTGCATCTATACCCAAGACACCGGCGGCTGCCACATCGTCAACAAGACCGAACTGGGGCAATACTGCGACCTGGTCGCCGTCTTGGGCGGAGACGGCACCTTTCTCTCTGCCGCCCGCGAAATCGCCCCGCGCGCCGTTCCGATTATCGGCATCAACCAAGGCCATTTGGGCTTTCTTACCCAAATTCCCCGCGAATATATGACAGACAAGCTATTGCCCGTTTTAAAAGGGAAATACCTTGCCGAAGAGCGCATCCTGATTGAGGCCGCACTCATCCGCGAAGGCAAAACCGCCGAACGCGCCCTCGCCCTCAACGATGCCGTCCTCTCCCGAGGCGGTGCCGGACAGATGATTGAGTTTGAAGTCTTCGTCAATCGGGAATTCGTCTATACACAACGTTCGGACGGGCTGATTGTCTCCACCCCGACCGGATCGACCGCCTATTCGCTTGCCGCCGGCGGCCCCATTATGCAGGCAGGATTACACGCCTTCACACTCGTACCCATCTGCCCGCAATCCATGACCAACCGCCCCATCGCCATTCCCGACACGTCCGAAATCGAAATCCTCGTTACCCAAGGCGGCGACGCGCGCGTCCATTTTGACGGTCAAACCCATATCGACGTGCAAAACCTCGACCGCATTACCATCCGCCGCTACCGCAACCCCTTACGCATCCTACACCCGACCGACTACCAATATTTCAAAACCCTGCGCCAAAAACTGCACTGGGGCGAGCAATTGGTCTAAGCCGGCCTTTACCCGAAAGTACCCATGAATTCCAAAATTTCCTCCGACCATACAGAAGATACGATGCGCCTCTCCAAACGCATGGCGCAACTGGGACTTTGTTCACGCCGCGAAGCCGACGGCTATATCGAACAGGGCCGGGTAACGGTCAACGGCAAAACCGCCGTACTCGGCCAGAAAGTTTCACCGGCAGACCGTATCGAACTGAACAAGAAAGCCCACGAACAGCAGGCGGCACGCATTACCATCCTGCTGAACAAACCCGTCGGCTATGTCAGCGCACAAGCGGAAAAAGGCTATAAATCCGCCGCCGAACTGATTACCCCTGAAAATCGCTGGGAAGGCGACACCGGCCGCATCCGTTTCGATCCGAAACACAAAATCGGCCTGGCTCCCGCCGGCAGGCTCGATATCGACTCGGTCGGATTGCTGGTGTTGACGCAGGACGGCCGTATCGCCAGGCAGCTTATCGGCGAAAACAGCGGCAGTGAAAAAGAATACCTGGTGCGCGTGCGCGGCAAATTGGACGAAAAAGGACTTGCCTTACTGAATCACGGATTGAGTTTGGACGGCGAGAAACTGCGTCCCGCCAAAGTAGAATGGCAAAACGAAGACCAACTGCGTTTCGTATTGAAACAAGGTAAAAAGCGGCAAATCCGCCGTATGTGCGAACTGGTCGGGCTGCGCGTCATCGGGCTGAAACGCATCCGTATGGGCAAGGTCAAACTCGGCAGGCTGCCGCCCGGCAAATGGCGTTATCTCGCTCCCGGCGAATCGTTTTAAATAAGCATAAAAAAATGCCGTCTGAAAATCCTTGCGTTTTCAGACGGCATTGCCTTATGCCCAAATAACGGTTTCTTCCAAGGACCTGCGCGCTTTCGTGGCGATTTCCTGAACGCGGTAGCCGAATGTCGCGGCGACGGACACGCCCCATTCTGCCGCATCGAACAAACCGAACTGCCCGGACAATACGCGTTCCATATCGGCATAGTTGAAACCTTCCACCGGACAGGAATCGATACCTGCCATAGCCGCACCCGTCATCATATTGGCCAACGCGATATAGGTCTGGCGGCAACACCAGTCAAACAAGGCGCGCGAATCGTCCAAAATCTTGATGTCGTCGGCTTGAAACGCCCGATACCTCGCCAAAGATTTTGCCACGGCATCCGGTTCGGTAACGCCGCGCCGTTTGAGGCTTTCCAGCATAAACGGGCTGTCGGAGCGGGCATTTTTCTTCGCCAAAAACACCACCAAATGACTGGCGGTATCCAAAGCATCCGCCATACCCCAAGAAAACGGCTTGATGGCCTGTCGGATTTCGGGATTTTGAACCACAACAAACTGCCAAGGCTCCGAACCGACCGAACTGGGCGACAAACGCCCGAGTTCTAAAATAAACTGAAAATCCCCGGCACTGATTTTGCGTGCCGCATCGTAATGCCGGCACGATTTGCGGTTTTTAAATGCGGATAGAACCTGCTCTTTGCTTAATACTGTCATCGTGCATCCTTTTACTACTTTGATTGCAAATTGATTTCAAACCGATACGGCGGCAGATTCGCGAATGCCGCCCCCAATGCCCTTCAGACGGCATTTGGATCATCTCAAACACGCCTACGGATACGCGATATAGGCATAAGCCGAATGGTTGTGGATAGATTCGAAATTCTCGCTCTCGACAACGAAACTCTTGATGCGTTTGTCGGCAATCAGCGAAGTAGCGACATCGCGCACCATATCTTCCACGAATTTCGGATTTTCGTAGGCCTTTTCGGTAACGTATTTTTCATCGGGGCGTTTGAGCAGGCCGTAGAGTTGGCAGCTTGCCTGTGCCTCCACATAATCGATGACTTCCTCGATACCGACTTCGGCATCGGCAGTCAGGCTGACGGTAACGTGCGAACGCTGGTTGTGCGCGCCGTATTGGGAAATTTCTTTGGAACACGGGCAAAGCGAGGTTACGGGAATCATGACCTTCATACTGTGGCCGTATGCCCCATCTTTGATTTCGCCCGTAAGGCAGACATCATAATCCAGTAAAGATTGAATACCGGAAACCGGGGCGGTTTTCTTGCGGAAAAATGGGAAAGAAACGCTGATTTTGCCTGAGTGGGAATCCAAAAGCGCGACCATTTCGGCAGTAAGCCTGTGCAATTGTGCAAAATCCAAGGCTTCGGTATGTTGCTCCATCAATGCGACAAAACGCGACATATGCGTACCCTTCTGCTCGGCGGGCAGGTAGACCGTCATGGTCAGGCGGGCAACCGTGGATTGCGTTCCTTCGGCGGTTTTCAGGGTAATCGGGAAGCGCAGGTCTTTGATACCGACCTGATTGATCGGCAGGTTGCGTAAATCTCTGCTGGATTGCACGTCTGCAATGGCACTCATGCGTTGTTTTTCCTTAATATTCATGTAATTGTTGAGATGTGTGCATGGTATGGCGTTTCCGCCGGGGAATATACCGTCAATCTGCAAATGCGAGATTATATCACTCGCTTTTAGCGGCTGCATTGATTGTTTCTATTTTCGGGATAGTGATAAAATCCCGACTTATTCATATCTTACAAGGCAGAAACAGATGAAATTCGCCACCCAAGCCATCCATTCCGGCTACGATTGCGACGAACACAACCGCGCGCTGATGCCGCCGATTTATCAAAACAGTATGTTTGCGCTGCACGAAATCGGCGAAAATGTGCCTTACCGTTATTCGCGCCTGAGCAACCCGACCCGTCAGATTTTAGAAGACACCGTTGCCGATTTGGAACACGGTGCGGCTGGCTTTGCATTTTCCAGCGGTATGGCGGGCATTGATACCGTGTGGCGTACTTTCCTGCGCCCTGGCGATACCATTGTCGCCGTCGCCGATATTTACGGCGGCGCGTATGACTTATTGGTCGATGTTTATCAAAAATGGGGGGTGAACGTTGTTTTTGCCGATTTGGGCAATCCGGATAATTTGGACGAATTGCTCAAAGCACACAAGGTCAAACTGGTTTGGCTGGAAACGCCGTCCAATCCGCTTTTGCGCTTGGTGGACATTAAAGCCCTTGCCGCGAAAGCCAAAGCGGTCGGTGCGCTGGTCGGCATCGACAACACCTTCGCCACGCCGTATCTGCAACAGCCCTTGGATATGGGTTGCGATTTTGTGTTCCATTCCGCTACCAAATATTTGTGCGGCCATTCGGACGTATTGATGGGCATCGTCGTTGCCAAAACCAAAGAGCTGGCGCAGCCTTTGCACGATATGATGGTGCATACCGGTGCGATTGCAGGCCCGATGGACTGCTGGCTGGTGTTGCGCGGCATCAAAACACTGGCTCTGCGCATGAACGCCCATTGCCAAAACGCACTCGAAATCGCGCGCCGTTTGGAAGCCCATCCTGCCATTGAAAAAGTGTTCCATCCCGGCCTGCCGTCGCACGAACATTACGAACTGGCGAAAACACAAATGCCCAAAGGCATCGGCGGCGTGGTGACGGTTTATCTCAAAAACGATACGCGCGAAGCGGCCAATAACGTGATTAAAAACATGAAACTGGTCAAAATGGCTTCCAGCCTCGGCGGCGTGGAAAGTTTGGTCAACCATTGCTATTCCCAGTCTCACAGCGGCGTGCCACATAATGTGAAAATGGAAATGGGCATCAAAGTCGGTCTGCTGCGCTTCTCCATCGGCACCGAAGACGCGGACGATATTTGGAACGATATTTCCGCCGCACTCGATACAACTTTGTAAACCGTAAAAATGCCGTCTGAAACCATAGTTTCAGACAGCATTTCAATATTGCGAATCAAATATCAACGCTTCAGCATCTTGGCCGCCTCAATGGCATAATAGGTCAAAATCCCATCCGCGCCCGCACGTTTGAATGCCAGCAGGCTTT
>ADBE01000038.1 GCA_000176735.1 Neisseria polysaccharea ATCC 43768
AAACAGCAGGCTATGCCCGTTCTTTTGATTGGATGCAGTACGAGTTGCTTGCAAAAGCAATGGCAGAGGGCAAAGTCATACTGTCTATTAACGACCATCCCGATATTAGAGAGTTGTTCAAAGATTTCCGAACCACCCGCCTTGAGCTTATCTATTCCGTCAGTCGGGACAAAACGCAAAAAACCAGCGGCAAACTGGTTATCTGCAACTGGTAAAACAAAAGCGACGATAACCGTCGCTTTTATAAAAGTGCAAGGGAGTTGCAAATAATGCAATAGACTGCCAAAGTTTTTTTCTCAGAAAATGCCGAGATTTTTCTCAGTGCGTTTCATCCGCCGTGGCAATCGGCATCAAACCGCAGAACAGCACGTAATCCGCCCTGTCCTTGCCGCATGGATATTCGGCAATCGCCAGATTCCGTCCTTTTTCCGGATACGTGCCTTTTTGGTAGTTTAGATTTTCCGTATCCGCTTCCCAACCGGCTTCGCGCAGTTGGACATCAATCAACAGCAGGCGGGTTTGTTTTTCGTCCAGATCCCGCATCTGGCGGCTGCGGGCAAAACGTTTGTCCAATTGACTGCGGCGTGCCTGTTGTTCTTTTTCGCTTTTCGCCGCCAGTTCCGCGCGCAATTTTGCCAATTCCGCTTCTTGCGCTTTCAACAGGTATTGCTCTTCTCCGTTGGAAACCGGCGAATTTTCTAGCGTACTTTGTGTCTGCAAATAGGCAGGATTAAAGGCTTCCGACACAAAATCTTCCTGCCCATCGACAAAAGTGCGGCAAAACCACAATGCAATCTGCCACGCCGCCATCAAACTTTCTACCGCCGCTTTACGGTCGTCGTTAAATACGTGCGTTGCTGCATTGCCAGACTTACGCAAGCCGTGGAAAAGATGCAGCATATCTCGATTAATGCCATAACGTGCAACTGTTTGAACAGATCCGACTACGAACTGTTTTCCGACTCCGCCAGTCCATAGTTTGCCGCCACGGTTTTCGCCGTCAGCTCGGCAAACTGACGGGTTTTCATCACCAACGTGTTGGAATCGTCGGCAAAATAGCGTTCCGCATTGCGCACAAGCGTAAACAGAATGGGGAAATCGGATTGGAAAAAGGTCAAGTTCGACCGCATCGGCAACTTCCTCGATACGGATTAGCGGTTATTCTTGGCTTTCTTTATTTTGATGGAAACGGATTTTTTACTTTTCCCCTTCTGCCCTTTCCCGCCTTTTTCCAATTTGCCGTTTGACGGGGTATTTTTCTTGGATGGTTTGGCTTTTTTCCTTTTGGGTTCTGCATTGGGCATTTTGTTTTTTCCGGAATGCTTTCTGCCGGACGTGCCGCCCGCAATCAAGACAAAGTCAACTTTTCCGGTATCCAAATCGGCACGGACCACTTTAATGGCAACCCTGTCGCCCATGTTGAAACGGATGCCGCTGCGTTCGCCTTCGATTGCCATGATTTCGGGGCGGAAGTTGAAATAGTCTTCGCCCAAATCGCTGATGTGCACCAAGCCGTCGATGTGGATGCCGTCTAGTGTTACAAAGATACCAAAACTGGTCATGCCGGAGATTTTACCTTCGAATACTTCGCCGACCTTATCGCGCATATAGTAGGTTTTCAGCCAGTTTTCCACATCGCGTGCGGCATCGTCGGCACGGCGTTCGCAAAACGAAGTATGCACGCCCAAAGCCTGCCAGCTTTTGTTTGGCGTGTAGGTCTGCTTGTCCAATACAGCTTTGATGGCGCGATGGACGGTCAGGTCGGGATAGCGGCGGATGGGGGAAGTGAAGTGGGCGTATGCTTCATAAGCCAAACCGAAATGCCCTTCGCAATGCGGTTCGTAAACCGCCTGCTGCATGGAGCGCAGCATCATGACTTGCAGCAATTCGGCATCGGGTCTGCCTTTGAATTGTTCGGCAAGCGCGGCATAGTCTTTCGGCGTCGGGTTGTTGCCGCCGCCAAGTTGAAGCCCCAACAGACCGAGCTGCTCGCGCAGGGTGGCGAGTTTTTCGGGCGTGGGACCCAAATGGTTGCGGAACAAAGCCGTATGTTTGTTTTTCAGCAAAAACTCTGCCGCGCAAACATTCGCCGCCAGCATACATTCTTCAATCAGCTTGTGGGCATCGTTGCGGACGACGGGCACGATTTTTTCAATTTTGCCGTTGCCGTCGAAAAGCATTTGGGTTTCGACGCTTTCAAACTCCACCGCGCCGCGTTTGAAACGCCTTTTCTGAAGGATTTTGAAGAGTTTGTAAAGGGTATCAATTTGGGCTTTGTGCGGATGGTCGATGCCGTCTGAAATCCATTTCCAAACTTGGTTGTAGGTCAGGCGGGCATGGGAGCGCATCACGGCGGGGTAGAAGCGGTATTCTTTAATATTGCCCGCGTAAGTGATGACCATATCGCACACCATGCACAAACGCTCGACATTAGGATTGAGCGAGCAGATGCCGTTGGACAGGTTTTCCGGCAGCATCGGAATCACACGGCGCGGGAAGTAAACACTGGTGCTGCGTTCCTGAGCGTCCGTGTCGATAGCGTCATCGGGGCGGACATAATGGCTGACATCGGCAATCGCCACGACCAAACGGTAATTGCGTCCGATTTTCTCGGCAAACACGGCATCGTCAAAATCGCGCGCCGTTTCGCCGTCTATCGTTACCAAAGGCAGGTCGCGCAAATCGACGCGGCCTTTCAAATCGCTTTTGCGTACATGGTTGGGAATTTTTTTCGCGGCTTTGGCACACGCTTCACCGAATTGGTGCGGCAAATGATGCTTTCGCACGGCAATTTCAATCTCCATGCCGCTGTCGGCATAATCGCCCAATACTTCGATGATTTTCGCCACTGCCGGCCGGTTTTGCTCAGGATAAACCTCAATTTCGCCGACGATAACCTGACCGGATTCGGGTTTGAAACGCGCCACGCCGTCCGGTTCCAATACGATGCTTTGGTTCAGACGCTTGTCTTCCGGCTCCAAAATCGCCACGCCCCTATCCATATAGAAACGGCCGACAACTTTGCTTTGCGCGCGTTCGACAATATCCAGAACCGTCCCTTCGCACCGCCCCCTGCGATCTATGCCGGCAGGGCGAACGGTAACAATGTCGCCGTGCATGACACCACGCATCTGGTGTTCGTATAAAACGAAATCTCCTTCGCCCGTCGGCATGAGCGGTACGGCGAAGCCGAAACCGTCCTTATGCGCCTCGACGCGGCATTTGACCAAATCCAATTTGTCCGCCGCGCAAACCGCGCCCCGACGGTTGATTAAAACCTGACCGTCCCGCGCCATCGCCTTCAGACGGCGTTCAAAAAAGACATACTCGTCTTCCGTAATCGAAAGCTCGCGTGCAAGCGATTCGATTTTTGAAGGCACACCTTTGCGTTCCAACAATTCGATTATCCATTCCCGACTGGGCAAAGGATGTTCATAACGCTGTTTCTCCCGACTCAAAAACGGGTCTTTTTCCCGTAAATTTAAATATTTAATATTTTTGTTCATTTTGACCGTTGACATTCTTTTTATGACCTATATAATAGCGACTTCTTTGCGGAAGGACACTGTACCGCAAAACAGTAAATAAAGCAAAGCCCAGGTGGCGGAATTGGTAGACGCGCTAGCTTCAGGTGCTAGTATCCTAACGGGTGTGGAAGTTCGAGTCTTCTCCTGGGCACCAATCATGCTTTGCTTTATTTAGATATTTATATTGCCCAGGTGGCGGAATTGGTAGACGCGCTAGCTTCAGGTGCTAGTATCCTCACGGGTGTGGAAGTTCGAGTCTTCTCCTGGGCACCAATAATAATTTATCCTGTTAAGGGTAAATTCCGCCATTAGAGAGGTGGATGAGTGGTTTAAGTCGCACGCCTGGAAAGCGTGTATACGTGAATAGCGTATCGAGGGTTCGAATCCCTTCCTCTCTGCCAAATACAAATCCCAAACTTTTACAGTTTGGGATTTTTTGTTACTTACGTATTGATTTTATTGCGTAAAATCAGCTACAACCCATTACCTTACGTTACCATTGATTACTATCCGTTACCGTTTTTTTATGGTATGTTTTGCGGTATGTTTTACCCTCTTCCTAAGCCTGTAAGGACTCAAAAGGTGTATCCCTTCAAACGGCATTGTTCGACATGCTGCAAACCGAAAACCGATATGGCTGCACCGCATCCCAATCCGACCAACCTTTCCGAATACATCAGAACCTTAAAACGTGATTTGCCGTTCGGGGTTTCTGTTGCGGGCGAAGGGGTGCTGTTCCGGCATTCCGTTCTGCGCGGCAGGTTGTTTCAGCCGTTGCTTGCGCTGTTTTTCGGTCTGCTGCTTTGGATGGGCGGCGGAAACCAGTTGCTCGAATGGGGTGTTCCTCCCGTATCCGATTCGGTTTACAGCGTCTTGACGGCGGGTTTTTCCGTGTTTTGGATGTGGCGCATGGAGCGTTGGTGGTATGCGCTGACGACGTGCAAATCGGTTTATATCGATGATAAGGAACTGGTTGTTTATGGTGCGTTCGGGCGTGTCCGTTATCGCGGCAGGCATGATGCGGCATATTCCGTTCATGTGCTTCCGCATTCCCTCTACCAATGGCTGACCGGAGGAGTTGCGCTGCTGACCGGCCCGAGCGGACGCGGTGTGTGGACGGGCATGGTTTTGGGGCTGCACCGCCATAACCTCGGTGCGACGCTGGCGCGGAAAACGCTGGCAGACCTGCCGGAGCAGCATCCTTAAGACGCGGCATTTCGGCGTTCAGACGGCATTGTTCTTGAAAACACCATAGACAACGCCGCCCAACTGGTATAGTGTTCGTCCTGCTGCGGCATCTTTCCGATACCGCATTTTTTCAATATTAATTATCCGACTTACAAAGGTAAAAACATGACTGTCCGTATCGAACACGATTTATTGGGCGACCGCGAGATTCCCGCCGAAGTATATTGGGGCATCCACACCCTGCGCGCCATTGAAAACTTTAAAATCTCCACACAAAAAATTTCCGACGTGCCGCAGTTTGTCCGCAGTATGGTGATGGTGAAAAAGGCGACGGCACAGGCAAACGGTGAGTTGGGCGCGGTCAAGCCCGAAATCGCCGCCGCCATTGAAAAAGCCTGCGACGAAGTTCTGCTGAACAACCGCTGCCTCAACCAATTCCCGTCCGATGTGTATCAGGGCGGTGCGGGAACTTCGGTCAATATGAACACCAACGAAGTCATCGCCAACCTCGCATTGGAAGTCTTGGGATACGAAAAAGGCCGCTACGACATCGTCAATCCGATGGATCACGTCAATGCCAGCCAATCGACCAACGATGCCTATCCCACGGGCTTCCGCCTTGCCGTGTATTACAGCATCGGCGAACTACTGGAAAAACTGACCGTATTGAAAAACGCCTTTGCCGCCAAAGCCGAAGAATTTAAAGACGTTTTGAAAATGGGCCGCACCCAGCTTCAAGATGCCGTGCCAATGACTACAGGACAAGAATTCCAATCTTTCCAAGTGTTGTTGGAAGAAGAAATCCTCAACCTCGACCGCACGCGCCAACTGCTTTTAGAAGTCAATTTGGGCGCAACGGCAATCGGCACGGGCGTGAACACGCCCAAAGGCTACGCCGAACTGGTGGTCAAAAAACTCTCCGAAGTCAGCGGCTTGTCTTGCAAACTGACTGAAAACCTGATCGAAGCGACCTCCGACTGCGGCGCATATGTGATGGTACACGGCGCATTGAAGCGCACGGCGGTCAAACTCTCCAAAATCTGCAACGACTTGCGCCTGCTCTCTTCCGGCCCGCGTGCCGGCTTGAAAGAAATCAACCTGCCCGAATTGCAGGCCGGTTCTTCCATCATGCCTGCCAAAGTCAATCCCGTGATTCCCGAAGTGGTCAACCAAGTCTGCTTCAAAGTCATCGGCAACGACACCACCATCACTTTCGCCGCCGAAGCAGGTCAGTTGCAACTGAACGTTATGGAGCCGGTCATCGCCCAATGTATGTTTGAAACCATTTCCCTCTTGGGCAATGCCGCAGTCAACCTGTCCGACAAATGCGTCAAAGGCATTACGGTCAACCGCGAAATCTGCGAACGTTACGTTTTCAACTCCATCGGTTTGGTGACTTATCTGAATCCTTATATCGGCCACCACAACGGCGACTTGGTCGGCAAAATCTGCGCCCAAACCGGCAAAGGCGTACGCGAGGTTGTTTTGGAACGTGGGCTGTTGAGCGAAGAAGAACTCAACCGTATCCTCTCCCCCGAGAACCTGATGAATCCTCATCTGTAAACATTACGAACAAATGCCGTCTGAAGCAGGGATGTTGCTTCAGACGACATTTAATTATATCAATCAGCCGGATTATATGCCGAACAGTGCCTTGACTTCCGCCCAATAAAACAGGCAGGCGATGGAACACAGTGCCAACACGATTCCCGCCGTATTGATTGTGCTGATTTTTTCCTTAAAAAACAGTGCGCCCGAAAGCGTACCCAAAACAATCACGCCGATATTCATACCGGCAAAAACCAGCGTGGGATTATCTTTCATCATTTGGTGCGCGGTGATGTAGGTTACGATGTTCATAAAGTTCAAACCGCCCAAGAGTATGCCGCCGACCACACTCTCAATGCGCCATTTGACTGATTTGGACAATAGGTAGGCAAATATCAAAATACCGGACAAAGCAAATGCAATCAGAAGGTTGCCTGAAAATGCCGTTCCGCTTTTGGCAAGCTGCTTAAACAAGATATCGATAGTGCCGTAACCTGCCCATACGCCCAGCAGCAATAACACCTGCCGCCACGCGCTTCCTGATTTTTTGCCACCGCTGTGTTTCCAAAGCAGGCAGAACAGTGCGGCAAATGCGAGGCACAGCCCGATTAGTTTGCCTTCGCTGAGTTTTTCGCTAAACAGCGTCAAGGCGGCAACAATCGGCAAAAACAGCGACAAACGCTGCGCCGCGTCGGATTTGACGATACCGGCGAATTCTACGGATTTGCCCATAATGACGAATACGGACGGTAACAACACGCCCAAAGCGGCAAACAGCGGCCACGTCGGCAAAAATGCGCCGATATTGCCGACATCCGGCTTCAATACCAGCAGGGTCAGTATGACCGCGACCACATAATTGACCGCGACCGCCTGCGCGATGTCGATTTTTTTCTTCCTTGCCATTTTCAGCAAAATGGAAACCGACACGCTGAACACGATGCTGATTAACAGGTAAGCCATACTATATCCATTTCTCGGGTGCAACCGCCCTGCCGCTGTTGAAACGGATAAAGCCGACGATGATGCGGCAGAAATACCAGACGTTCGTTGCAATAATAATCAGCACGCCGATACCCAAAAGGGCAGTCAGCGCGCCCAAAAGATAAAGCCAAAATGTGCGCCAAAAGGTTTTAATCAGGTATTCGGCATGTGCGGCATAGACAATGCTGTCCAAACTGTTCCGTTTCATATAGGCGAGAATCACGCCGACTATGGGCATATAGGCGAAAATCACGCCGTCTATGGGCATGAACTGCATGATTGCACCCAAACCGAACAGGATGTAGGCGGCGAGGACATAGTTGCGCCCGCTTCCGCCGCCGGACGGTTCGTAAGCATGGCGCGAACGTGAGACCTGCCGTTCAAACTCCTGTCTGAACGCCTGTTCGCGGCGCATCTGTTCGCGGTAAAACTGCTCCCTGCGCGCCTGTTCGCGGCGGAATGCCTCTTCCTGCCGCCCGCGTTCCTCATGCCGTCTGAAGGACGCGTCGTATTGCATCCGTTTCGACAGGTCGGAAAGCGTATCGTAAGCCCGTTGGATTTCTTTGAACTTTTCTTCCGCCTGCGGATTGCCCGGGTTGCGGTCGGGATGGTATTTCATCGCCAGCTTGCGGTAGGCGCGTTTGATTTCGTCCGCCCCCGCCTGCGGCGACACGCCCAATACGGCATACAAATCTTTGTCCATATTGCTCCTTATACTTCCCGGTCAAACCGCCGCCTGTATTGTTTTCGGGTTCAAAATATTTAAATCGCCGGGACGGATGCCGATAATGAACCCGCGTTTTCCGCCGTTGATATAGATGATGTCCAAATCCATCACCGACTGTTCAACGTAAATATCCAATTTTGTCCGGATGCCGAACGGCGTTGTGCCGCCGACCAGATAGCCCGTCCACTTGTTTGCCTGTGCGGGCGTGGCGGGTTCGATGTGTTTCGCACCCAAATGCCGCGCCAGATTGCGGGTTGAAATCTGTTTGTCGCCGTGCATCAAGACAATCAGCCCCTTACCGTTTTCATCTTGCAAAACAATGGTTTTAATGACCAAGTGTTCGTCTTTGCCGAACAGTCGGGCAAACTGCGCCGTGCCGCCGTGTTCCTCATAGGCATAGGTAAAAGGTTCAAATTCGATGCCGTTTTCACGCAAAACGCGTACGGCAGGTGTTATCGGATAAGTGTGTTTACTCATTTTTCGTCATGCAAAACATGGAAATCGGCCAAGCGCAATGTTACCATATATCCCCTTTATCGAAGGAAACCGATATGGATATCCGATATTTCGGCACAACGCCCCGCTATTCCGAAGCCGTCGGCGCAAACGGCTTGATTTTCCTCTCCGGCATGGTTCCCGAAAACGGTGAAACGGCTGCCGAACAGACTGCCGACGTGCTTGCCCAAACCGACCGCTGGCTGGCGGAATGCGGCTCGGACAAGGAGCACGTTTTGGATGCGGTCATCTATCTGCGCGATATGGGCGACTATGCCGCGATGAACGAAGTTTGGGACGCTTGGGTTGCCGCCGGCAGAACGCCCGCCCGCGCCTGCGTGGAAGCGCGGCTCGCCCGTCCGGAGTGGCGTGTCGAAATCAAAATAACCGCCGTGAAGAAAGACGCGGCAACCGAATAAACAGATTTCCTTTATATTTCAGAGTACGCAAATGATGAAAACCTTACTGCCCTTTTTCGGCGTGGTGCGCGTCAGTGGCGAAGACCGCCAAACCTTCCTGCACGGACAGCTTTCCAACGACATCAACCACCTTCAGACCGGGCAGGCGTGTTATGCGACTTACAACACGCCCAAAGGCCGCGTCATCGCCAATATGATTGTCGTCAACCGAGGCGGCGATTTGCTGCTGATTATGGCGCAAGACCTGCTTGAAGCAACGATCAAACGCCTGCGGATGTTTGTCCTGCGTGCCAAAGTCGTTTTTGAAATCCTTGAAGATTACGCCGTCGGCGCAGAGTTGGCAGAATCCGCCGAACCGCTTGCCGCACAAGAACCCAACCTTGCCTTTGCCGCACAACAAGATTCAGACGGCATCTGCTCTATCGTTCTGCCTCATGGCGGCATCCTTCGCATCGCACCCGAAACCGCCCTGCCCCCTTATGATGCCGCCGCCGAAAGCGCGTGGCGGCTGCACGAAATCCGCAGCGGTTATCCGTGGATATGCGCGGCTACCAAAGAAACTGCCGTTGCCCAAATGCTCAACCAGCACATCATCGGCGGCGTACACTTCAAAAAAGGCTGCTATCCGGGACAGGAAATCATCGCGCGCGCCCAATATCGCGGTCAGGTCAAACGCGGCTTGGCGGTGTTGTCGGGAAATTCGGCAGCCGAAGCGGGCATCCTGCTGACGGCAGACGGCGAAGAGGCCGGCATCGTGCTCGACAGCGTTAAAGATTCGGAAAACTTTACCGCCCTTGCCGTGATTAAATTCTCCGCCGCACAAAAAGAACTGACCGCCCCAAACGGCGGTATCTTCAAAGCGGTTCATCTCT
Source organism: Neisseria polysaccharea ATCC 43768 (assembly GCA_000176735.1). Classification (GTDB taxonomy): domain Bacteria; phylum Pseudomonadota; class Gammaproteobacteria; order Burkholderiales; family Neisseriaceae; genus Neisseria; species Neisseria polysaccharea. The sequence goes on from ADBE01000038.1 coordinate 9,761, forward strand.
TCTTTAAAACCGAAAATGCAGAATAAGCCCTCTAATGCCGTCTGAACCTTTTTCAGACGGCATTTTAAAACCGCCCCTGTTTTCGGTTACAATGCCGCATCCCTAATTTTTCAAACCACCGCCATGTCCAAAAAAACCAAACAAGAACTGGAAAACAACAAACTCAGCAAACGCCTGCGCCACGCCGTCGGCGATGCGATTAACGATTTCAACATGATCGAGCCGGGCGACAAAATCATGGTCTGTCTCTCCGGCGGCAAAGACAGCTACGCCCTTTTAGATATCCTGCGCCAGCTTCAAGCCAGTGCGCCGATTGATTTCGAACTGGTTGCCGTCAATCTCGACCAAAAGCAGCCGGGTTTCCCCGAAAAAGTATTGCCGACCTATCTCGAAAGCATAGGCGTGCCGTACAAAATCGTCGAAGAAGACACCTACTCCACCGTCAAACGCGTGTTGGACGAAGGCAAAACGACTTGTTCGCTGTGCAGCCGCCTACGCCGCGGCATCCTCTACCGCACCGCAAAAGAATTGGGCTGCACCAAAATCGCCTTAGGACACCACCGTGACGACATCCTTGCCACCATGTTTTTAAATATGTTTTACGGCGGCAAACTCAAAGCCATGCCGCCCAAGCTGGTGAGCGACAACAGCGAACACATCGTCATCCGCCCGCTGGCGTATGTCAAAGAGAAGGACTTAATCAAATACGCCGAATTGAAACAATTCCCCATCATCCCGTGCAACCTTTGCGGCTCGCAGCCCAACCTGCAACGCCAAGTCATCGGCGATATGCTGCGCGATTGGGACAAACGCTTCCCCGGCCGTATCGAATCGATGTTCTCCGCCCTGCAAAACGTCGTCCCTTCCCACCTTGCCGATACCGAACTCTTTGACTTTGTCGGATTGGAACGCGGTCAAAGCCTAAAACACGGCGGCGATTTGGCTTTTGACAGCGAAAAAATGCCCGAACGTTTTTCAGACGGCAGCGAAGAAGATGAGAGCGAAATCAAAATCGAGCCGCAAAAAGCCGAACGCAAAGTCATCAACATTCTGGCGAACAAGCCGAAAACCTGCGGAGCATAGGCCTCCGCCGTCAAAAATGCCGTCTGAAACCCGTTTGGCGTTTCAGACGGCATTTTAAAATCCCGAAGCAGGCGGCTCCCAAACATTTGTTTCTCAGTGTCCGTTTTCAGAATGTCCTCCTGCGGGCATATTTTGCCCGATCAGTTCGGCTATCTTCTCGCCGTCAAACTGCGTTTTGAACACCACCTTGATTTCTTTGGAAATCTCGGCAAACAGCTTTTCGGCATGTTTGATTTTCCGCTCTTCGCTTTTTCGCAAATCTTCCGCCCCATCAGTCCCTTTGGCTTCAATCACAAAGTTCAGAATCTCGCCGCTTTTGGTTTTCACGATATAGGCAAAATCGGGCGAATACGTGCCGCCGCCGGCAACAGGGATTTTGATGGAGTTTCTCGGTATTTTAGTGAATACGGTTACGCCTTCAATTTGGTTGTTGGCGACATTTTCATGTTCTATATCCGAATCGTAGAAAATCTCGCCGAAGAGATAGCTGGCGGCAGGCCGGTGCTCCGTATCTTCAAATCTGCCCAAATCTGCTTTTTTCACCGCACGCGGTTTGCCGTCTTTATTGGTAAATTTGGTCGGATGGATTTTGCTGCCGACAAGCTGGTAATCCAGTTCGAATTTATGGAAGGAATGATGAAGCAAAAACCGGTTGAAGCCGTTTTTGATTTGGGCGATGGTTTGCATATTCAAAAAATCGCCAATGTTCAGTTCGTTGCGGATGCGGTAAAACGCCTGATGCAAAGTCTGCATGCGGATTTTTGCCGTTTGTGCCAGTTTTTCCAGAAACTCACGGTAAGTCATTGTGTTGAAACGGATAAAATCTTCATCTTCAATACTGTCTATGCGGCGGGAAAGCATGAGCCCGTTGTTGATATAAGTTTCGTTTACCGCCGTGCGTATGCCTGCCTGCGGGAATTTGGCGGCGTTTTCACGCAAATAGGCGGTAAATAAATCGACAAATTCGGCTTCATCCTTAATTTTATACTGCAAAACGGCTTTATGGTGAATCAGCTCCCACAAAGCTTTGAGTTCTTCATATTTGCCTTCGCGCATGATGATGGTGTCTTTGCCTTCGTCTTTGGCGTTGCTGACTTTGCCTTTGTCCAAACCTTTGGGGAAGGCTTCGGGATAGGCGGCTTTTAATTTGTCATAGCCGTCTTCGGTAAAGTTTTCATTGTCGTCAATGATGCCGTCTGAAAATAGTTTGTTTAACAATACCAGCGGTTTGATATCGGGGTATTTTTGCAATATTTTTTGTTTCAAGTCCTCGGTAAACTTTTTGGAGATTTCTTCCTGAAAAGAATTATCGTTGATTTCGCCGACAAGCTGCTTCACAAAGTCTTTTTCGCTGCTATCGACAAAATAATTCAGTTTGTACGATACATCGCGCACCCGCGCCATCAGCTCGTTTACCGGCAGGCGCAGACCGCGTCCGACTTCTTGCAGCTTGGAAGTCGTGCTGCCGCTGGAACGCAGTTTGCAAATCTGGAAAACGTTGGGATTGTCCCAGCCTTCGCGCAGCGTCCATTTGGAAAAAATAAAGCGGCGCGGGTTGTCCAAAGACAGCAGCTTTTCCTTATCGTGCAGGATTTCATTGATTTCCTGCTCGATTCTATCGTCGCTGTCTGTATTGTCTTTGGAAAAATAACCGCCGTGGCAGGCGGATACATCGTCCAACGTCTTTTGCAGGTAATCACGATAAAACGGGTCGCTTTCCGTTTTCAGGCGGCGTGCCGCTTCCGCACGGATCCAGCTTTCAAATTTATCTTTCAGGCTGCCTGAAAGCTCGTTGCCGCTGCGGTAGCCCGCGATATCGTCAATAAAAAACAGCGTCAGCGGCTTGATTTTGGGCTGTGGCGCGCGTTCTGCCAAAAGCGCGCGTTCCAGCTTGAAATGTTCGGCAACCGCCCTCTGCATCATCGCGTCCTGCACCGTTTGCGAATAGGAATAAGGGTTGATGACGGCACCCGTTTTCAACTCCAAGCCGTTGCTTAACACCACCACGGTTTTATTCATTTTGTCGATTTTCAAATCCGAAACAGCGGGATGGATTTTCGACAAATCTTCGCCTTTTGCCAGTTTGAACGTCTGCTTTTTGTCCTTTTCGTTTAATTCAAATTTCGCTTCTTTGCCGTCCGACGACACCAGTTTTACCGCCGCATCCATGCCGCCCTGCATTTCTTCCTGAAACACGCGCACGCCTTTGACCAGCCCGTCGTTAAACGCGTCCACCGCCGTCAGACGGTAAAGCAGGTTGTAATATTCATCGTTAAATGTCGCACCGTAGCGTAAAATATATTGCGGTTTTAAGCGTTTGATATTGCCCCACGTTTTCGCGCTCTCCCGGGTCGGGAATTTATGCGGTTCGTCCACAATCACAAACGGGCGCACGGCGGCCAATGCATCAACGGGATTGTCAAACAAATCTTTCAATACCTTGTCGCCCGTATCGGTCATAGACGGCGAATTAACCATGCCCGCGTTAATCAGCAGCACATGGATTTCCTTTTTGTTTTCCGCTTTGACAAATTGCTCAATCGTTATGGGCGCATTGGACTTTTTGCCCTTATTCTTTTTCGCGCTTTCCACCACATAGGTTTTCAGGCGTACGCCTTCATAATCGCCGCCGAAGTCCTGTTCAAAATGCTCTGCCAAAGCCTTGCTTTGCAAAAACTGCCGTGTTCCCGCCTTAATGGACAAAGTCGGCACGACCACGATAAATTTGAACACGCCCAGCCAACGGTGCAGCTCGAACATGGTTTGTGTGTAGGTATAGGTTTTGCCCGTGCCCGTTTCCATGGAAATATCAAGGATATTTTGGTCGTCCGAACGGTCGGGGAATCGGCCGTCTATGCCGTTTTGGCTTTGCACTTTCAGGATATTGTCTGCGTATTGTTTTGCAGCAAACAAAAGTTCGGGATTTTCGTCTGCCGCCCGATATTTGGGCGTTGCCCCGTCAAACACGCCCAAAACCGCCGAAACCGCCCGCATTTGGTGCGGCTGGTTTTTCTCGTAATTAAAACCGCTCATGAATGTTTCTCCATGAAGTCATTGTTGTATCATCCTTCCACCGCAAGGGGAATCCAAGCCGAAAAGCAGCCTGCACTTTCAGATTCCCGACTACACCCTGATAATCACATTCAACTCAATCTCTTTTTTATTGGTATAACCGCGAACCGCCTGGTCAAGTTCGTGCTGCATGGCGCTTGCCATATTGCTGCCGAATACAATCACGCGGTTGGGATTGAAAGCTGCATCGTCGTCCAGCTTCTTGATAAACGCCAGCAAATCGGCGGAAGTAAAACCCGCATTCATCAAATATAGCCGCTTTTCGCACAGATATGCCGTGTAATCCCCTAACCCCACAGGCTCAACCGGCGTAGTTAGTGCCGCCCCGTCATACAGCGTCCAGGTGGTCAGAAGCGTTTGCAGCTGTTCTTCGCTTAATTCATCGTTAAGCGGCAAATCCGGTTGTTCGGGCGAAAAATCGTTATCCGGATGCTGCCTGAAATTGTCTGCCGTTTGAAAGATTTTGAAGCCCAAATCGCCCGTGTAATCGGGATGCTCGGCGCGGATTTTGGCGGCGGCTAGCTCTATTCTGTCTTTTGTAATTTCAAAAATATTATTGTAGCCTGCTAAAAACGCATCAGAATCAGGTTTTGTTAGCTCAGGAAGCTGGACAGTTATAAATTTTCTATTCCCATCATCTATCAGGTTTAAATTCATTAAAGCGTGAGCAGTTGTTCCGCTACCAGCAAAAAAGTCTAAGACTAGGTCATTTTTGCCTGTACAGTGAAAAATTAGTTTTTCTATTAAATCTAACGGTTTTATTGTTTCAAACCCATGTTCTTTTTGTAATAAGTTTAAGACAATAGATTTACCATTTTCACTTGTTCCCACTGTATCAGACATATCAATCCATAGTGGATAATAGCTTTCATTATTTTCATCTTTCTTATAAATCTTTCGGAATACCGTATCATTTTTTAAAAAAACATCTCCTGACTTTTCCAGTTCTTCTGCTGTATTTATACCAATAGTCCATCTATTTCCTTCTCTTGGGTAACGACCTAATATTGGAAACACCATCTTTTCTGATTTTTTAATTCCTGTATTTTTTCTTTGCTGGATTTCTTCTTCACGATATTCATCTCCATTGCTAGATTTAAAAGGATAAGATTTTTCTTCCTTGATTTCCAAATTAAATGGCGGATGTTCCTGCATCGAAACCATTCCATAAATCAAAATATATTCATCTGATTTTTGTAACTTGTATTTTGCTGTTCCTGCATTCATCGCTTTTGTTGTTGCCGTCCAAGTTGCAGTACCATAAAAATTCCCTTCCCCAAACACTTCATCGCAAAGCAACTTCAACTGTGCCGCTTCGTTATCGTCAATCGAGATAAAAATCACGCCGTCGTCCTTTAACAGTTCGCGGGCGATATACAGGCGCGGATACATAAAGGTCAGCCACGCGCTGTGCGAGTTTGAGCCTTTGTCGGTGAAATCTAAAATCCTCGCGGCTTCGTCTTCGTCAATATTGGCTAAGCGGGCAAGTTCGGCTGGTGTGAATTTGCGGTCATCCTGATAGACAAAGCCGTCCGAGCCAGTGTTGTAGGGCGGGTCGATGTAAATCATCTTCACACTGTTTGTGTAGGCGTTTTTTAAGTGTTTCAACACTTCTAGATTGTCGCCACGAATCAGCAGGTTTTGGCTGCCTGCATTTTCAGGCTTGGCGTTGTGTGTCTTATCTTCACTTATCAGGGTTTCGGGCGGCAGGTTGCGAAGCAGGCGGGCATATGATTTGCCCAGCCAGTTCATTTCGTAAAATTCGCGTCCGATGTCGGTCTGCGGCGCGATTTCGGCTTGTAATCTGTCGATAAGGAAATTTCCGTCTGCGTCAAAACAGGCGGGAAACAGTTTTTTGAGCTGTTCGAGTTGGGTAGAGTTGGCGGTAATGCCGTCTGAAGTGTAGATTGCCTCAGTGTTCGCCCCGGCTGTGTCGCTTAGATCAGGGCTTGGGTTGGGTTGGGTTGGGTTGGGTTGGGTTGGGTTGGGTTGGGTTGGGTTGGGTTGGGTTGGGTTGGGTTGGGTTGGGTTGGGTTGGCAGCATTTTTAAAATCCTCGGTTTGAATTTGTCAATATCAACTGTCTGTTTTAAAATATTTTTTCACTTCAGACGGCGTTTTTGGGGAAACGTGCGATGCCGTCTGAACGTCTGTCTGCGTGTTACTGCCCGACAACGACGCGGCGGATTTTGACGGGCTGTACGGGTACGTTTTGATAAAAGCCGCGCGTGGCGGTTTTGACGCGGGCAATTTTGGAAACGGTGTCCATTCCGCTTTCGACCCTGCCGAAAACGGTATAGCCGTATTGTCCGTTTTTGTAGTTGAGCGAAGCGTTGTCCGCGAGATTGATAAAGAATTGGCCGGTGGCGGAATCGGGGTCTGCCGTCCGCGCCATGGCGATGGTGCCGGCGGTGTTTTTCAAGCCGTTGCCGGATTCGTTGGCAACGGCCTTATCGGTTGCCTTTTGTACCAAGTCCTCGGTAAATCCGCCGCCCTGGATAACAAAACCGTCGATAACGCGGTGAAAAATCGTATTGTCGTAAAAGCCTTTTCGGGCATAACGCACGAAATTGGCAACGGTTTTGGGGGCTTTGGACTCGTCCAAAACCAAACGGATATTGCCCATATCGGTTTCCATCAGGACGCGGGTTGCCGCCATAGACGGCAGGGAAGCCGCCAAAAGCAGCGCGGTTAAAACGGTTTTGAATTTGGGTTTCATCCCGTCCTCCTAAAGCCTTCAGACGGCATTTTCATTTCCTATGCCGTCTGAAGGCGCGTGAACACTATTCTAATGCGTCTTTAAGTTTTTGTTCGATTAAATCCGCGTCAAACGATTTGGCAATCAATTCAAAACGCGAGTCGCGCCGCCAAGATACTTGGTTCGCGCCCCACTGCCCGTCTACCCAGTTGAGCCATACCCACGTTCCCAATACTTGGAACACGCCTTTGGCGCGGACGAGCCCTTCGGTCATTTTGGGCAAATCATTGAAGAAGTTGGTCAGCTTTTCGCCGTCGAAATCGCGTCCGGCGGGGAATGTGAAACCTTGCGACTGGAAGCCCATCGTGTTGTCCGGCAGGGCTTTGAGGCGGTAGCGTGATTTTTCGATAACGGGAATATCGAGCCATTGGATGTCGAGTTGCGCGTTTCGGACTTCGACCACTTTGGCTTTGGGCGGGAACAGTTTTGCCGCTTTGTCGTGAAATTCGGCAAGCTGTTCAGGGGTGCATAAATCGGTTTTGCTGGCGACCAATACGTCGCAAATGCCGATTTGGTCTTTATACAACGCCTGCTGCGCGTAATCGGGGTTGATGAACTGGCGCGGATCGACGACGGTAAAGACTGCGCCAATTTCCAAAAAGCTGTCCAGCGGTTTGGTTTTCAGTTCATCAATGACACTGGCGGCGTGCGCCAGTCCGCTTGCTTCAATCATCAGGCGGTCGGGCTTGGCGTCGCGCAGCATTTTCTGCACGGTTACGCCCATTTGCGGGCCGGCGGTGCAGCACAAACAGCCGCCGGCGATTTCTGCCACAGGGATGCCGTTGTCGCTCAATACCGCGCCGTCAATGCCGATTTCGCCGAACTCGTTGACGATGATGACCCATTTTTCGTTCGGGTCTTTCTGCGCCATCAGGCTTTTGAGCGCGGTGGTTTTGCCTGTTCCCAGAAAACCTGAAATCAGGTGGACTTTGGTTTTTTTCACTTCTGACATTTTTTACAGATTCCAGTTAAAACAACGTGTTCTTCTTTCAGCACGAAGCCGCTTTCGGCAACGCCTGCGCGCAATGCCGCCCACTCGTGGCTGAGGGTTTGCTCGTCCGCCGTGCCGCATTCGGTGCAGACCAAAATAAACGCGCTGTGGTGCGCTTCGGCTTCTTCATGGTCGTGGCAATGGTCGTTGCACTCGTGTTGCGCGTGGCTGCACAAAATATAGCCGTTGACCGCCGCCACTTTGTGCAAAACGCCCTGCTCCGCCCAAAAATCAAGGGCGCGGTAGGCGGTCGGCGGCGCAACCGCGCCTTCGCTCTGCTGCTGCATCTGCGACAAGACGTTGTAGGCTTTAATCACGCCGCTTTGCTGCAAGACAATATCTAATACCTGCTCGCGCAAAGCGGTTACCTGCAAGCCTTCGCTACGTGCCTGATCGATGATTTTCTGTTTGAAGTTTGTTTTCATAAATTCCCTGTTTATGCCGTCTGAACAACCAATACAGCAGGAGACGGTTTTATATTTGTATTCAATTACTTTATTTGGAAATCTTTTCCAACAATGCCCTGCAGCCTGCATCTACAAGCCTGTATGTTTCTTCAAAATCACCCGTGTACCAAGGGTCGGGGACATGGTCGTAACCGCTTTCGGGTATCAGGTCGGTCAGCTTGAATATTTTTTCCGGCTGCCTGCCGAAGGTTTTTTCCAATTCGGACAAATTCTTGCCGTCCATCGCGATGATGTAGTCAAACGCCGCCGCATCGCTTTGGCAGATTTTGCGGCTGGTAAAGCCTGAAGCATCGATACCGTGTTTTTTCAATATCTTTGCCGTTTCACGGTGCATATCCTCGCCGTCGTGCCAGCCCGATGTCCCCGCGCTGTCCGTTTCGAGGGGAATGCCCGCTTCGGCGGCACGGCGGCGCAAAATGTATTCCGCCATCGGCGAACGGCAGATGTTGCCGAGGCAGACAAAAAGGATTTTCGGTTTTTTCATATCCGCGCCCTGTTCCAACGCGATGCCGTCTGAAGCGAAAACCCTTTCAGACGGCATCGGCAGGTCAATCGTATTGTGTACTGAAAAACGGATTGTGCCCTTCCCGTTTCAACGCTTCCGCATAGCTCGGGATGTTTTCCTGTTCGCCCAAGGGATTGTGCAACAGGTAAACGTGTTCTACACGGCATTCTGCCATTAAATCCAAAAAATTTTGCTGAACAACGGCGATATTGTCGGTAAAGGAAAGCTGCCACGAAAACACCTGCGGCACGACTTCAAACGCGCCGTCTGTCGCATTAAATCCGAATAAAACCTGTCCGCCCGCCTTTGCCGCAGCGACCACGCCGACGCGCGGACTCTGCATACGGACGGCGCGTATCGCGTTTGCCGCAAAAACATCCATCGCCATACGTTGGCGCGTGTGGCTGCCGTCTGAAAGCGCGCGTACCGGAGAATCCGGGGAAAGCGGATTGGCAAACAGCGTAACGCCTTCCGATGCAAGATTTTCCTGCCATACCTGCATCAGGGGCAGGCCTGCCTGAAGAAGGTTCTGACCCAATGCCGTCTGAACTTTGCCGCTGCCGAAACCCAGCGCGTAAACGACGTGGACGGACTGCCCTTCGGGCAACAGCAAAGGGCGCGGGGCGAAACGGCGTAAGTGTTGCGCCGCCGCTTCGGTATTTTGTTTGGCACGCCACCACTCATCCGGCGCGACCGCACTTAAATCGGACGAATGCACAAGATAAGGCAGCCATTGTGTCTCTTGCGTCAACGCGCGCAGGTGCGGATAGTTTTGCAGGCAGGCAAACAATGCCTCCGTCGGCAGCTTCATCTCGATTGCCCGTTCTTTTTTGCAGCCGGACACCAGCACGACCGGCAGGGCGAACCACTGCACTTCGCCTTCTTTCTCGCAATCGAGTACCGCGTTCACACTGGAAAGCAGCGCGGCATAAGTTCCGGCATCGGGCGACATCGTCAGCGCGAGAGAAAGGTTGATATAGTGGTTTTGCTCAAGCATTCCCCTGATTTCGGTTTGAAGTTGTCCGGACGAGAGTTTACGCGAAGCCTGGGAAGAATTATGCGCCAACTGGTAGGCATTGAGCAGCAGGTGGTTCTTAATCGGATTTTGGGGATACGGGCGCGTATCGGGCAAGGTAAATGTCTGGTTCATATATGTCGTGTACCACTTTTCGCAGTGTGTGTCTTTCCTGTCTGAAAATATATCGGACGGATTGCCGCCGGGTCTTGCCCGTCAATCCGCCGAAACGAGAAAATGCCTGTCTGCCAAGTCTGCCAATATTTCTTCCACATACACTTCGGCAGGCGGATGGAATGTCAAACCGTCGGGCGTGGTGCTGACGATGTTCAAGTTTTCGGCAACCGTTTCAATCAATGCCTGTTTGCTCGTCGGCCGCGACAATTGCCGCATAATGTACAAATGCCCGTATCCGAATGAGGGGGTGCTTTCGTTGTAACGGTTGGCAGGCCGGACAAACGCTTCCGCGCCGTGTTCCACAAAGGCGGCGACATAATCTGTAAAACGCGCCGGCACATAGGTTTTATGGTCTTCAAAAAATGGTTTGCCCGCATTGTCTGATGAAACAGAAAAACGCCCGAGAATGGTTTGCAATAAAAGCTGGGAATTGATTTTCATACGGTCGAATGTCAAACCGGGAAATCGGCGGGCGAGGTTTTCCGCAACATCTTCCGTTTTAAACGCCTCTCCAGTTTTCATCACATCGCGTATACCCGAAAGCAGGGTATCGTTTTCATCAAAGTTGATTGTTTCCCCTCTTGCCGGGCGGAAATTCAAACTTTCTATCACTTCGACAGTAACCGACTCATCACGCCTGATAGTATCCCCGACTTCCTCACGGCATAAAAGCGAACGGCGGAATTGGCGGTCGGATAAAATATCGCTGTAAAATTCTTTGGCAATATAATCGCCCCCTGCCAATGCCAGAATCCGCTCCCGCGTATGCTCCGCCATCCAAGAAACAAAAGACACGTGCAAATCGGTATCCCCGATATACGCCAGCCGGTGGCGGTTTGCCCATTCGATGAAACCGTTGACGTAAATCGGGTCGTTGAATATTTCCATATATTCGTGTGCGACATAATAAGTATTGTGATTCAATATTTTTTGAATCGCCGGAAGTTTGCCGCCGCCGCCCAAGCCCTTGTCGTTTTCTAAAATTTCCGCCAGCGCCTTGAGTGCGTCCAAGCCTTTCCGCGTTCGCGCTTCCAAGGGTTCTTCAAGCACATCCCTGCCGGCAAAGTACATAATTTCGCGCAACTGCTCCTGCCGTTTCCAGCCGGGGTAAACATTGTATGAAATATAGGCAATGCCGTGTTCGGTCAGGTTGTTCCGGCAAATCGAAAAGATTTTGTCTTTAACTGCGTCAGGCACCCACGACCAAATGCCGTGGACGATGATATAGTCAAACTTCCCGAATGACTCATCGATGGTCAAAATATCTTTTTCTTCCAGACGCACATTTTCCAAGCCCATTTTTTCAATGATGGCGTTGCCCTGCGCAACCTGCCTGCCGGACAAGTCGATGCCGGCAAATTCCGCATCCGGGTAATAAAGCGCCTGCGTGATGATGTTGCCGCCCATCGAACAGCCCAGCTCCAAGACCTTGGCATTGGCGGCGGGCGCGGGCTGCAAACCCATCAGGCGGGCGCGCGCCTCCAAATTATTGATGGCGGTTTGAGGGAACGCGCCGGATTCATACATCAAATCATCATATGAATTTTTGATGTCCGATATTTCCGAAGGTTCCGCCATATGGGAGGCGGGACTGCCGACAACCGTCTGCCGCGCTTTCTTCGCCATGACGGGGCGCGCGGAAGCGGCTTTTTTCTTCTTGCCCGACATATTTTGTTCACTCTAAAGACAATATGCCCGCAAGTTTAACCAATTCGCCTGCCTACTTCAACCGCACGAAAATTATCGGGCTTCCGAACAAGTATGCCGTCTGAAGGTATGCGCATACGTCCGGACGCATCCCTCCGCCGTCTTGCCGAAATCAGGGATAAAGGCGCAACACTATGGTATATTGACCGTTTTATGCCAGCATCCCGACCGCCATGGATTTTGCCGTACCTGCCGTTTTAATCATCGACTTGGAAATTAACCCCAAAACCGATACCGTCTTCAAAATCGGTGCATACCGGCCCGACCTTGACCTCGGCTTCGAACGAAGCTTCCGCCATGAAGAAGGTTTCAGGAAGGCATTGGCGGAAATGCAGCCCCTTGCGGAAGGTGCGGAATGGCTGATGGGGCACAACCTCCTCGAACACGACCTGCCGTATTTGAAAAAAGCCGCGCCCGACCGGGCGTGGCTTTCATTGCCCGTTATCGATACGCTGAAGCTGTCGCCGCTCGCCTTTCCGCAAAACCCGTACCACCGTCTGATTAAAAACTACAAAATCATCTCTTCCGAACTCAACTCCCCGTTGGCGGACTGCCGCGCCTGTTGGCAGCTTTTTCAAGACCAGTGTGCCGCATTCGGCAAAATCAAAACCGAAAGACCCGATGAATTTACCCTGTGGGCGGCATTGTCCGATATGCTTCTGCCGTATCGTTCTTCAGACGGCATCTCCTTCGCCGAACGTACCGAACACCCGGACACCAACCGATTGATACGCATTATTTGGATGATGATGCAGGACAACGAAGGGAAAGGGCGTTTGAAAGTCTGCCGCACGCGTTTTTTAGAGTTGATGAAAACCGACATCCGCAATCGCGACATCTATCCTCCGCTTGCCTATGCCCTGTCATGGCTGAACGTCTCCGGCGGCAACTCCGTGCTTGCCCCGTGGGTGCGGAACCGTTTTCCCGAAACGGCGCGGCTGATTGCCGAATTGCGCGATTACGACTGCGGCGACAGCAACTGCAACTACTGCGCCGACATGCTCAATCCCGAAGCCCAGTTGCAGCATTATTTCAAACTGTCCGCATTCCGCGATTTCAAAGGTTTCGAAGGCGGGCAGCGCGCCATTGTGCAGTCGGGGATGAAAGGTCTGCACACACTGGCAGTCCTGCCCACGGGCGGCGGAAAATCCCTGTGTTATCAAGTTCCCGCACTCAACCGCTATTACCGTAACGGCGGACTGACCATCGTCATTTCGCCCCTGCAGTCGCTGATGAAAGACCAGCTGGACGGAATGCTCAGAAAAAACATTACCTGCGCCGCCATGCTCAACGGCCTGGTCGAAGTGGTCGAACGTGCCGAAATATTGGACAAAACCGCATTGGGCGACATCGGCATCCTGCTGGTCGCTCCCGAACAGTTCCGCAACGACAGTTTCATTTCCGCCATTTCCCAACGTCAAATCAACGGCTGGGTATTCGATGAGGCGCACTGCCTGTCCAAATGGGGGCACGATTTCCGACCCGATTACCTGTATGCGGTCAAATTCATCGCCGAACACGGCAGGAAAAACGGCGGCACCGCGCCGGTAAGCTGCTTTACCGCCACCGCCAAACCCGACGTACTTGCCGACATTACCGATAATTTCCGCGAGCAGGCCGGCATAGAATTCAGGCAATTTATCGGCGACAACGCGCGCGACAACCTGTCTTACGAAGTTTTCGAAGCTTCAGACGGCATCAAAAAACAAAAAATCGACGAGCTGCTCCACCGGGAACTCGACCATCAAAGGGGCGGCGCAGTCGTTTTCGTCGGCAGGCGCAAAAGTGCGGAAGGCTATAACGAATACCTCCAAAAACAAGGCTGGGCGTGCGAATACTTCCACGCAGGTCTGGAAACCAATGCCAAAGCAGACATACAGAACCGCTTTATCGAGGGCGGGTTGCGCGTCATCGTCGCCACCAACGCCTTCGGCATGGGCGTGGACAAACCTGATGTACGGCTGGTCATTCATGCCGAAATCACCGGTTCGCTGGAAAACTACCTTCAAGAAGCCGGGCGCGCCGGACGGGACCGCGAAGAGGCAAAATGTATCCTGCTTTATGAAAAAAGCGATGTGGATACCCAATTCGGCATCAGCAAAATGTCGCAAATAGAATTGCGCGACCTCAAAACGGTATGGCGCAAAATCGGTATGCTCAACACGGCCGCACACGGCAGGGACGGTTGCGGCGAAGTCGTCGCCACCGGTGGCGAGATTCTGAAAGACAGCGAAGAATATATGAGCTTCGACAGGGACGACCGCCAGTCGGATACCAAAATCAAAACCGCCATTTCCTGGCTGGAACGTGCCGAACTGCTCGACCGCAAAGAAAACCGCACCAGAATCTTCCCTTCGCGCTCGGGCAAACTGACTCTGGAACAGGCTTCGGAGCTGATTCAAAAAGGCCGGTTCGCCCGACGGCTCAAAGAAATCTACCTGACCATTGCCGAAATCGTATTCAACGCACCGGATGACAAGCCGCTCAGTACCGACGACCTGATACAGGCGACCGCATGCAGCTTGGAAGAATTGCGCGGACACCTGCACAGCCTCGAAGAAATGGGCATATTGACCAACGATACGCGTATGACCGTCATCCTGCGTACCGACAACGTCAAACCATCGTCGGGGCTTTTGGAAAAAATAAGCCGGTGGGAAGAAAAACTCTGGCAGATATTGAAAACGGAAATTCCCGATGCCGACCAAGGAATATGGCAAAATCTCGCCGTCAATGCCGTCTGCTATGAAATGCACGATTCGGGACTGGAAAGCACGCCCGCCGAAATCAAGCAGCTCATCCTGTCTTTTGCGGACGACAAATCCGCACTCGAATCCAATAAAAACGGCAGCTTTGAAATCCGCGACTTCGGCAACGGCTGCCTGAAAATCCGCTTCAAAAACAATGACAGCTGGGAAAATATTCAAGAAACCGCCCTTTTGCGCCGCAACATCTGCGCCCGCATCCTGTCCTTCCTCGCCGGCAAAACAGAGGGCGTCCGGCGGAAAGATGTCGTCGTAGAAACCGGAATCGGCGAAATGGTGCAGCAGCTTGCCGACGATATGCAATTGTCGGTACAGATTCCGGCAAACCGCCGCGAAACCCTGCTCAAGCAGGCGCTGCTGTTCATGCACAAACTGGGCATCATCAAACTGAACCACGGCATTACCATCCTGCGCCACGCGATGACCATCGTCCCCAACCGGAACGCGCTGGAATCCAAACGGCAATACCTCAAATCGGACTACCGCCCCTTGGAAACGTTTTACGGGGAAAAACGTTTCCAAATCCACGTCATGCGCGAATATGCGGAACGCGCGCTCAAAAACATTACCGAAGCCTTAAACCTGGTCGCCGACTATTTTAAAACGGATGAAAAATCATTTAAGGACAAATGGTTTTCAGGAAGGCTGAAAGAATTGGAAGAACCCGTCTCCCCGGATACCCTCCATACCGTCACGGACGGTCTGAACAGCGTGCAAAAAGCCGTCGTTACCGATCAGAGCGGCAGGAACCGCCTGGTGCTTGCCGGTCCCGGTTCCGGCAAAACGCGCATCATCGTCCACCGCGTCGCCTATCTTCTGCGCGTCCAACATGTTCCGGCATCCTCCATCATCGTCCTGACCTTTACCCGGCTTGCCGCGCTGGAAGTCAAACGCCGCCTGCACGGACTGGTCGGCAACCTTGCCCGGGCCGTTACCGTCCTGACTTACGACGGTATGGCAATGCGGCTTTTAGGCGTACGTTTCGACAGCAAAGGCTTCGACGGCAAAAGCAGAGAACAGGAGAAACGGAAAACCGAAGAACAGTTTGAAAAATGGTGTGAAGCCGCCACCGCCATGCTTTCAGACGGCATCGGCGGCGGCGATGGGGACGAAGCGCGCGAACGCATCATGTCGGGATTCCGCTATATCCTTGTAGACGAGTACCAAGACATCAGCGAACGGCATTACAGGCTGGTTTCCGCACTGGCAGGCAGGAAACGCGACGATGAAGACAAGCTG
>ADBE01000037.1 GCA_000176735.1 Neisseria polysaccharea ATCC 43768
TTGGTTTATTTTTTGGGAAGTAACCCCTTCCAAATCAGGGTAAACAGGGCTGCGCCTTATGTGCAGCCCTGTGTGTTGAAACATTGAGGAAGATAACCGTGCCGTCAAATTACTTTCATACGCGCGAACGATTGGGTGCTTTAGGCGGCATCGTGCAACATCATACCGCCTTGTACCGCAGCGTGGCGGTATATGAACCGGCTGTGCTTATCGTGCGGCGCGGATGCAAGAAGCTGCGGTGGGCGGGGCGCGAATTGAGGATTGCGGCGGGTGAGGCGGTCGCGTTGGCAGGCGGACAGACGTTTGACGTCATCAATATTCCCGATTCAGACGGCCTCTATCAGGCGCAATGGATTGCTTTCGAACAGGAAACCGTAGAAAGGTTCGCCGCACAATACGGGACGGTACAGGCAGTGTGCAATGCGGTGAAGCTGCCGCACCCCGGGCGGATGAACGCGGCGTTTGATTATGCGGCTGCAGTACTGGCGGATGAAGAAGTGCCGCACAATGCGGCGGAGGCCGCGCTTTGCGGCGTGTTGGCATGGTTGCAGCATGACGGCATCGGTTTTGCCGTGTACGAAGGCGTCAACCTGGTGCGGCAAATCCGCAAACTGATTACCGCCGATATGGCTGCGGACTGGTCGTCGGCGATGCTGGCACAGCGGCTTAATTGCAGCGAGGCCGCGTTGCGGCGGCGGTTGGCGCGGCAGGACACGAATTTCCGTACGCTGCTGACGGATGTACGCATGATGCGCGCGCTGACGCTGTTGCAGGTTACGCAATGGCCTGTGGCACAGATTGCCGGCGCGGTCGGCTATGACTGCCCGTCCCGTTTCAGCGCGCGCTTCAAAGAGCGGTTCGGTTGCGTACCGTCGGCGGTCCGCTCGGAAGCGGAGCAGGCGGCATATCGGCGCACGGGGCAGGTCAGCGTCGGTGTTCGACCGTGAATTTTGCTTCGCCCAAGCTGTTTGCCTTAGTGAAGAAACCGACCAGCGCGGGTGTGGATTCGGCGGTGATGTTCGGCAGCTTGGCGACTTTTAGCGCGGTGAGCGTGAATTCGTAGCGGTGTTTCCTGCCTTCGGGCGGACACGCGCCGCCATAGCCCGGCGTGCCGAAGTCCGTGCGGGTTTGCAGCGCGCCTTTGGGCAGCCTGCCGCCTTGCGCGGTAATGCCTGCGGGCAGGCGGCGGACATCGGCGGGAATGTCGGCGACCACCCAGTGCATCCAGCCCAGACCGGTCGGCGCGTCTTTATCGTAAACGGTCAGGACGAAACTTTTTGTCCCTGCGGGCGGATTTTTCCACGACAGCGCGGGCGAAGCATTGCCGCCCGAACAGCCGAAGCCGTAAGGCGCGCTTAAAAGCTGGTTTTGCGTGAAGCCGCCGTCTTTGGACGGGTTGTCGAATTGCAGCGTGAATGCGCCCCCGGCAAAGGCAGCGGTTGAAAAAGCCAGCAGTACGGCGGAGAGGATGCGGGTTTGCATAGATGATTCCTTTGCTTGATGAATAAGTGGATTCATTATAGGCTGTCAACGGCGGCAGGAATGTGCCGAAACGGTTGGATGATGTGCCGAAATGCGCAAATGCAAAAATCGTGGTTTCAGGCGACCCTTTGAAGGCCGTCTGAAATTTTTCATAGGGCGACGCTTTATGTGTCGTCCTGTGTGTTGAAACATTCCTTTCCCTGATGCTTTGGAAATATCGCATATTTAGGCATTGCCGCAACCCGACCCTCAAGGTTTCCGCCGTAGCCCGTTCCTGCATCAGCGTGCGGGAATGGCGAAAATCGGGGATTTTGCCGTCAAATCCATGATAGAGATACGGAGCAAACAAATGATTACCCTGCCTTCCTTAAACAATCTGCCGTCAAAATGGGATGAAATCCGCCATTGGCTCGAAACCCAAGTTTTTGAGTGTGAAGTCATGCCGTATCCCAATCTGACGGAATGCGAAGCCGGGCAGTTCGAGCGGGATTTTTGGGACAATATCGGCTGTGCGCCTGAAGAATATGTCCGTATCCGCCGCGCCATCCGTCTGCTGGAAGCGAGTTATCCCGACAGTTTGAACGAGCTGGTGTGTGCCGCCATTGCCACGCCTTTGGGCGAGATGCTGGCGGTGTTCGGCAGTAAAGGCTTGTGTCTGCTGGAGTTTGTCGGACAGAAGCATTTGGAACAGGAAATTGCCGCCGTCCAAAAAGCCTTGCGCGGACAGTTTGTGTTTCGGGAAGATGAGCGAACGCAACTTCTGCGGCAAGAATTGGATTTGTATTTCCAATGCCGTCTGAAAACCTTTGCCACGCCCTTGGAAATGATTGGTACGGCGTTTCAAAAACAGGCGTGGGACGCACTTTTGGCGATTCCTTACGGCGAAACGCGCAGTTATAAGGAGCAGGCGCAGCGTTTGGGCAACCCCAAAGCCGTCCGCGCCGTTGCCGCCGCCAACGGGCAGAACAAAGTGTCCATTCTGATTCCCTGCCACCGCGTCATCGGCAGCGACGGCAAACTGACCGGCTACGCAGGCGGGTTGAACCGCAAACAGTTTTTACTGGCTTTGGAACGCGGCGAAGTTCAGACGGCATTGTTTTGACGGGAGCGGCGGACAACGGGGCTTGAGGGGTTCAAGCCCCGTCCGCCTTTCAGACGGCATCGGAGGTTTTTTCCGCCCCGGTTTGGCTTTGTGCCGTCTGATACAGGTAAACCGTTGCCAACGGCGGTACGGTTACGGACAGGGAATTTGGTTTGCCGTGCGACCAAACTTCTTCCGTTTCCAACGTCGCGCCAGCAGAAACGCCGCTGCCTTTGTAATGCAGACCGTCTGAATTGAGGATTTCGCAGTATCCGCCGGCAGAATTTACGCCGAAACGGTAGCCTTCGCGCACCACAGGCGTGAAGTTGCTGATGACGATGACGCGGTTGCCTTCGCGGTCGCGTCGCTCGAAGACGAATACGGAGTTGTCGCCGTCGTCGGCAACCAGCCACTCGAAGCCTTCCGGCCATTGGTCTAATTGGTAAAGCGGCGCGGTGTCTTTATAGACGCGGTTCAAATCGCGCACGAAGTCTTGTACGCCTTTGTGCCGGCCGCCCTCTTGCTCCAGCAGGAACCAATCCAGTCCTTCGTTGTAGTTCCACTCTCTGCCTTGCGCGAACTCGTTGCCCATAAACAAGAGTTTTTTACCGGGGAAGCCGTACATAAAGCCGTAGTAGGCGCGCAGGTTGGCGAATTGCTGCCAACAGTCGCCGGGCATCCGTCCGAGCAGTGAGCGTTTGCCATGCACGACTTCGTCGTGCGACAGGGGCAGCACAAAGTTTTCGCTGTACTGGTACATCATGCCGAAGGTCATTTTATTGTGGTGGTATTTGCGGTTGATGGGGTCTTCCATCATGTAGCGCAGGGTGTCGTTCATCCAGCCCATATTCCATTTGAAGCTGAAGTTCAAACCCTCTTGACGGGTTACGTTGGCAAATGATGTGGATTCTTCGGCAATTTCGGCGGCAGCCGGAACTTCCTTTTTCAACATCGTATTGGTGTCGCGCAGGAAAGCGATGGCTTCGAGGTTTTCATGACCGCCGTATTGGTTGGGTATCCACTCGCCGTCTTTGCGTGAGTAGTTGCGGTAAATCATCGAAGCCACTGCATCCACGCGGATGCCGTCGAAGCCGAAGCGTTCTATCCAATACAGGGCGTTGCCTTGCAGGAAATTTTTGACTTCGTTCCTGCCGAAGTTATAAATCAGGGTGTTCCAGTCTTGGTGGAAACCTTCGCGGGGGTCGGCGTGTTCGTACAATGCCGTGCCGTCGAATTTGGCAAGCCCGTGGTCGTCGGTGGGGAAGTGTCCGACCACCCAGTCGAGGATGACACCGATGCCTTCGTCGTGGGCGGCTTTAATCAGGGCGCGCAATTCGTCGGGCGAACCGAAACGACTGGTCGGCGCATACAATCCGGTCGCCTGATAGCCCCACGAGCCGTCAAACGGATATTCGGAAACGGGCAGGAATTCGATGTGGGTAAAGCCCATGTCTTTTACGTAGGCGATCAGTTCTTTGGCAAGCTCTTCGTAAGTCAGCCAGAAGTTGTTTTCGGGATTGCGTTTCCACGAACCCAAATGCACTTCATAAATGCTGATGGGCGCGTCAACGGCGTTGGCGCGGGCGCGGAAGTCGGGGGCTTCGACTTTTTCCGGCAAACCGCGCACGACAGATGCCGTATTCGGACGCAACTCCGCACCGAAGGCATACGGGTCGGCTTTTTGCCGCACATTGCCGCCGGCATCGCGGATTTCAAATTTGTAGAGGGCATTGGGTTTGACTGTCGGAATAAAAATTTCCCAAATGCCGTTGTCGCGGTGGAAACGCATCACATGGCGGCGGCCGTCCCAGTTATTG
This sequence comes from Neisseria polysaccharea ATCC 43768, assembly GCA_000176735.1. Taxonomy (GTDB): domain Bacteria; phylum Pseudomonadota; class Gammaproteobacteria; order Burkholderiales; family Neisseriaceae; genus Neisseria; species Neisseria polysaccharea. The sequence goes on from ADBE01000037.1 coordinate 4,381, forward strand.
AATTCTCCGATGACGGAAACGCGTTGGGCGTTGGGTGCCCATACGGCAAAGCGTACCCCCTTCACACCGTCCAACTCGGCAAAATGCGCGCCCAAAGTTTCATAAGGGCGCAGGTGTCTGCCTTCCGCCAACAGCCAAGAATCCATTTCTTTCAATGCCGACGGGAAGCGGTAGGGGTCTTCTTCGCGCACGGGGTTGCCGTTTCCGCCGTAATAGACGTTCAGCGCGTAATCGGGTGCATTATCGGGCAGTACGGCGACAAAGAATCCGCGCTCATCGATTTTTTCAGACGGCGCAATCAGTCCGCCGCTTTCACGGTCGACAATATCTACTGCCGAAGCGTCGGGAATCAGCGTGCGCACGACTTCGCCGCCTTCGGCAAGGCGGTGCCGTCCCAAATAGGCGAATACGTCGCCGTGGGCCGCAAAAAACAGGCTGTCGACCGTGTCGCGTTCGGCTTGGTCGGGTTGGTGGTAGGAAAGGGTTGGGCAGTTCTTTTTCATACGGACTCCGTCAATCATGGCAAGTTGGGCGGTCATGGTTCGGCAATCTGCAAAGTCTTCCAGCGCAAGGGGCATTTTGCGCGCCCAGTTGGGATAACCCTCGGCAACGCCCGGCACATTCAGGTTGTCGCCCACGCCCAGCAGGTTTTCCAGTTGCACCGCATACAGCCTGCTGCGGCTCATCGCGGCATATTTGTGGATGGCGGACATCAGCCTTTCCGTCATTTCAGACGGCATTGTGCTGTCTTTGTCCAAACAGCCGCATTGTTTAAGCTTGTCGAACAGGTCTGCCTTGTCGTGTTCGCGCGCTTCCAATGTCGTCTGAAAAGTTTCCGCATCGGGAATCGTGCCCAGGCGGAACATCCAATCCAAATCCTTGCCCGTCCAATAACCCGCCAAAGGCGCGACATCGTGCGTGCTGACGACCGTAATTGCCTGTTCGGGATATTCATCGGGCAATTCAAAGCCGTGCCTGCCTTTGCTGAAATACACGACCTTATAAGAAAACACCTGATAACGGTTCAACAAATCACGCACCCGGTCGGGCACCGTCCCCAAATCCTCGCCGATGACGATGCAGCGGTTGCGCCGGCTTTCCAAAGCCAAAATGGCAAACATCACGTCCGCGTCGTAATGCACATACGCGCCCAAGTCCGCCGTCTCGCCCGCAACCCACCACAGGCGGTACAAAGCCATTACATGATCGATGCGCAAGATGCCGTAAAGCCGCATATTTTCACGCAACAGCCGGGCGAACTTCTCATAACCCGTGTGCTTCAGCATTATCGGATTGAGCGGCGGCAAATCCCAGTTTTGCCCCGTCGGGCACAAAGGATCGGGCGGCGCGCCGACAGACATATCCATACAATAATCTTGGCGGTTTAACCAAGTGTCCGCGCCGCCGCGCGCCACGCCGACCGCCAAATCGCCGTAAATCCCCAACTTGATGCCGAGTCTGACCGCCGTTTCCTGCACTTTGTACCATTGTTCCGCACAAAGCCATTGCAGCCACATATGAAAACGGATGTCGTGTCCGTGGTTGGCGGCAAAGTTTTTGACGGCTTCTCCGTCGGGGTCGTGAAACTCGGCAGACCAGGATTGCCAGCCTATGCCGTCGCAACCGCCGTAATATTGGTCGAGGGCTTCAAACAGCCCGAATCCCGACGGTGCCGCTCCTTTTTCTTCCGTAAATGCGGCAAAAGCCGCACGTTCCTTTTGGGCGGCTTCGCACGGTTCGGTTTCAAATGCCTGGAATGCCGCCTGCAGAGCTTCACGTTTGAACGCCCAAACCGCCGTGTAGGTTACGGTATCGGTAATCCGCAGCGCGGCAATGCGCCGCTGCATTTTTTCTTGGGCAAAACGGTTTTTCAGGGTTTTGCTGTAGGAAAACGCCCCGACTTTTTCCACATCGAGATAAATCGGATTGAGCCATTCGCGCGAAGACGGGCTGTACGGGCTGGCAAAGGCAGGCTTGGCACTGAAAAGCGCGTGCAGCGGATTGATGCCGACGAAATCCAGCTTTTTCTCTGCCGCATAAGCCATCAGGTTCTGCAAATCGGTAAAGTCGCCTATGCCCCAGTTGCGGTGCGAACGCAGGCTGTACAAATGCACCGTCAGCCCGTTCATTCTTGCGCCGCAGTTTGGTTCGGGCAGCCGGTAAACCGATTGCGGTGCGACAATCAGACGGATTTTTCCGGCAGCGCACGAAAGGGTGTAGTAGCCGCAGGAAAGATCGGGCAGGGCAAGCCGGTATGTGCCGTGGTCGTCGCGGTCGAGGGGTAAAACCCGATGTGTGCCGTTTTCATCTTCCAAAACGGTTTCCGTTTCGTCCGACCATGCGGACGGCAGGGTCAGATTTTCGCATCCGTGTTCGCGGGCTGCCAGCGTGTCGAGATAAATGCCGTCTGAAACACCGTCTTTCTGCAAGGTGTCGGCTATCGTTTCCCATACCTCGGGCGGTGTGGCGCGATATACGCCGTTAATATCGTGAAACCCCAAGCTGATGCCCAAAGCAGAGGCCTGCTGTTCCGATACGGTATCCATCTTGTCGTCCTGTCTGTTGTCCGTAATCTCAAGGCGTAATCTTAATATAAATACGGAATGATGACGGCTGTAATTGCGTGCAACGGCAGTTTCTTCCATATTGTTTGATTTGAACCAATATGCCGTCTGAAGCCGGTTTTCCCGTTCAGACGGCATATTTGGTTAAATGTCTTTTCCATTCATATATTTGTAGTTTTGTTACCCGTTTGGACAAAATTAAGGATTGACACATTTTTTCCGGACGCTATAATACGCCCCATTCCCCGATAGCTCAGTCGGTAGAGCGACGGACTGTTAATCCGCAGGTCCCTGGTTCGAGCCCAGGTCGGGGAGCCAGAATTTTGAAGCCCGAACTTGAATGTTCGGGCTTTTTCATATTTGCACGTCCGGCGTTCGGAATGCGGCAAGATAGGTTTTCCAACGGTTTCGCGGTAAAATTCTGCCTGTCTGATTTCGGTTTCTTGTTATGTCCATCAAAATCCTGATTATTTCCCCCAGTTGGATAGGCGATTGCGTGATGACCCAGCCCTTGTTCCGCCGTTTGAAGGAACTTCACCCCGGTTGCACGATTGATGTGTTCGCACCGAAGTGGTCGATGGCGGTGTTTGAGCGTATGCCTGAAGTGAATGAGATTCTTGAAAATCCGTTCGGACACGGTGCGTTGGAGTTGAAACGCCGTTGGCGGGTCGGTAGGGATTTGGGACGGCGCGGATACGATCAGGTTATCGTGTTACCGGGTTCTTTGAAATCGGCAATCATCGCGCTGGCAACGGGTATCGGAAAAAGAACGGGTTATGTCGGCGAAAGCCGTTATTTTCTGTTGAACGATATACGCAGGCTGGATAAGGAACGTCTGCCTTTGATGGTGGATAGATATACGGCTCTTGCGCATCAGAGTCAGAAAGATTTTGACGGGTGTTCAGGATTTCCTAAGTTTTCCATTGATGAACGGCAGAGGAAAATTTCTGTCGAAACCTTTGGCTTGGATATTGGAAAGCCTGTTTTGGCTTTTTGTCCGGGTGCGGAATTCGGGCCGGCAAAGCGTTGGCCGGCAAAGCATTTTGCCGAGTTGGGCAAACATTATTCGGCGGCGGGTTGGCAGGTTTGGCTGTTCGGTTCGCAAAAAGATGATGAAATTGCCGAGGAAATCAACCGCCTTTCAGACGGCATATGTGTGAATTTATGCGGAAAGACCGATTTGTCGCAGGCAATGGATTTGCTGTCGTTGGCAGATACGGTTGTGTGTAACGACAGCGGGCTGATGCACTTGGCGGCAGCTTTGGGCAGAAAGGTAGTGGCGGTTTACGGTTCTTCCAGCCCGACGCATACGCCGCCTTTGAGCGACAGGGCGAAAATCGTCAGCCTGCACTTGGAATGTTCGCCCTGTTTCAAACGTGAATGTCCGTTGGGGCATACCGACTGCCTCAACAGGCTGTATCCCGAGAAGATTGTGCAGGCGGTTGAAGAGGCGGTATGATGGGTTCTGTTTTCGGATTTATGCCGTCTGACGGCGGATATTGATAGGATGTTTATGGCTATTGCGAATAATAAAAAAGCATTTCACGATTTTTTCATTGAAGACCGGATTGAAGCCGGTTTGGTATTGGAAGGCTGGGAAGTCAAGGCGATCCGTGCTGCACGCGTACAGCTTAAAGAGAGTTATATCTATTGGAAAAAAGACGCGTTTTATCTGGTCGGTTGCCATATTACCGCGTTGCCCACTGCCTCGACACACATCAAACCTGATGCCGTACGCCCGCGCAAGCTCTTGTTAAAACAGTCGGAAATCAACAAATTAATCGGAAAAACGGAACGTGCCGGTTACACCATCGTGCCGCTGGATTTGCATTTTTCACGCGGAAAAATCAAGATGGAAATCGGTTTGGCAAAAGGTAAGAAACAACACGACAAACGCCAGAGTATGAAAGAGGCGGATTGGAAACGTGAAAAACAGCGGTTGATTAAGCATACGCGCTGATGGGGGATGCGGTTTCAGACGGCATTTGAACAATGCCGTCTGACGGTTGTTTAGACAATGGTGTTGAAATACGAAACGGAAAAACAGGGCGGTTGCCCTGTTTTCTATTTGCGTAAAAGATGCGGATGACGGGAAGCGGAAAAACGGAAATGCCCGTCTTTGGCGAAATCGTAAACGTTGCTGACTGCCCTGATATGGTGGGGTGGTTCTTTTCCTTGTTTCAGACATTCGCGCGCTATTCTCCGTAATTTCCGGTTGGCAAGACGTTTGTCCTGTTTTTCGCTGACTGCCGTGGTTATAGGGGAAAAGGGGTGTTTTCTGTAACTTTTACTCATGATGGTCTCCCAGGTTGAAATACCTAGGTTTCCTTGAGTGCGATTCCGTACTTTGTCTTCATTAAAGTTTCCGTGATGTTTGAAATATATTTAGTAAATGCTGACCAGCACATTGCTATTTGAATGCCGGGCGGTTTTGTAAAAATTGCCGATTTTGTAAAAGTAGTCGGTAATTTCTTCTTTTATATCATCAATTTCATCTTCATAATCCCAAATATCGGGGTAGATATGATGCTCTTTGCACACCTGCATACTGAAATGCTCCATTGCACTTTTTATGTCGAAGCCTTCCAAAGCTGAGACGATTTCATGGATTTGGGCGGATTCGATATAAGCGGCGTATCCGTCGCCGTCCGAAATGGGTACCGTTCCGACGATTGATTCGGATAACAGATTGCCCTTTAAGGGATTTTCTGCACTTTTTCCAGTCAGTACAAAATGCAAAACATCCCACATTTTATCGATGTCGAGGCAAACGGCAGCCTCATCCTCCAAATCTTCCAGTTCTTCAAACAATTCCTGCCATTCGGTATCGGTATTTTTAAGCAAAGCCAGTTTTTCATTATCGACCAGTTGATAGGTTGCTGTCATTCCCATGATATTTCCTATAATTTCATTTTGAATTAGTTATTTATGGAAGAAGTTTGCCCGGGTTCATGATGTTATATGGATCAAGGTGTTGTTTGATGTTTTTCATCAGGGCGATTTCGGCAGGGGTGCGTACTTTGTCCAGCCACTGTTTTTTGATGATACCTATGCCGTGTTCGGCAGCAATTGTACCGTTGCAGGCAAGAACGTTGCAATAGACTGTGCTGTTGATGTCGTTTTCGTAACGATAGACTTCATTGCTGAGGATTTCGGGCAGGAAAGTATTGTAGTGCAGGCTGCCGTCGCCCAGATGTCCGAAGCAGACGATTTGTATGCCTTTGAAATTCTGTTCCAAATCTTTGGCGCACCGGCGGACAAAGTCGGCAACGCGCCCGATGGGGACGGCAATATCGTGTTTAATGCTGGTTCCCAGTTTGCGTTGTGAAGCGGAGATGTTTTCGCGCAACGCCCACATATTGATACGTTCTTGTTCGCTTTGTGCCAATACGCTGTCGGTAAAGCCTTTTTTATAAAGAAATTCGACGAGCCAATCATTAAGATTGCTGTCGGGTAATGAGTCGGTCAACTCAAGTAAAATATGCCATTCTGAATGTGTCGGCAGGGGGAGTTTGCTGAATTCGGAAGACAACTCGGCGGCAAAACGTCCGACCAGTTCAAAACTGCATAGGCGTTCGGCAAAGTGCGCTTGGGTTTCGGTCAGCAGGCGGACGGCGGATTCGATGTCGGGAATGCCGACCCAGGCGGTCGCCTTGTCTAAGGGGCGGGCAAAAAGCTTGAGCGTGGCTGCAGTGATAATGCCCAATGTACCTTCGCTACCGATAAACAAATGGCGCAAATCGTAACCCGTGGTGTTTTTGTGTAGCGGGTGAAGATGGGAAATCAGTTCGCCGTTGGGGAGGACGACTTCCAAACCGATAACCAGGTCGCGCATCGTGCCGTAACGCAATACGTTCAAACCTCCGGCATTGCAGGCGATGTTGCCGCCGATTTGGCACGAGCCTTCGCTGGCGAGACTGAGTGGAAACAGCCTGTTTGAGGCTTCGGCTGCCTGTTGGACGGTTTGGAGTACGGAACCTGCTTCGACGGTTATGCAGTTGTCTGACAAATTGATACTGCGGATGCGGTTGAGTTTGGAAAGGTTCAGCAATACGCCGTTTTCCGATACTGCCGCGCCGCACAAACCGGTATTGCCGCCTTGCGGCGTAACCGGAATGCGGTGTTCGTAACAAAAACGCATAATGGTTTGCACGCTTTCGACGCTGCGCGGCTGCAAAATGATGTCTGGTGCAGACGTAAAGCGGTTGCGCTGATCTTTTAAAAGCGTCGGAGAAGGTTCGGCAATCTCGTCTGCCGGCAGGAGTCGGGAAAATTCGGTATGAAGGTCAAGCATGTTTGTCGGAAGGGTAGGGAGAAGATTGAGGAAGGGAATCTGATGCCGTCTGAAAAATCAAAAAAGCAGGATACTGAACGTATCCTGCTTTTTTGCAAGCGGAAAATGCTTATTTTGCAGCTTCGGAAGCAGCTTCGGCAGCAGGAGCTTCAGCGGCAGGAGCCTCAGAAGCGGCAGCTTCGGCAGCAGGAGCTTCAGCGGCAGGAGCTTCAGAAGCGGCAGCTTCAGCGGCAGGGGCTTCGGTAGAGGAAGCTTCAGAAGCGGCTGCTTCGGATGCAGGTGCTTCAGTAGCGGGAGCTTCGGCGGCAGGAGCTTCAGCGGCTTTTTCTCCGCCACAGGCGACCAGGGCCAAAGACAACAAAGCAGCGGCAAACAGGGATGTTTTCATTTTAGTAACCTTTAAAATCAATTTAAATCAAATTAGGGTAAAACGGTCATTATCGACCATCATTACAAACCAAGTTGAAAATTCATTGTTGAATTTTGCGTAATTATGCACCACGAAATAGGGGATTGCAACGGTGTGCAAATGGGAAAGCAAGTTTGAATGAAAAGTTTTCTGGCGGGCGGATTGATAAATCCTGTAAAACGGTTTTGCTGTTAAAAATTCGATAGGGATGAATATTATAGAGATTAATATAATTCAGTATCTTGTATGATTTATTAAGGCAGATTGGGGAAGTCGGCAGACAGGTCGGAATGGTTTTTAAGAATGTTGTAAAAAAGTTACACCGCAATAAAATAACAAAAATTTACATTGAAATATGTGCTGTACAGTTTATGAACAGGTTAACGGTAATCGGCCGGTGCGGCGGTTGTGTTAGAATGCGCCTGTAATCAATCTGCTGTTCCTGAAAGGACAAATATGGCTATCGTGAAGAATTCCGTGGTTTCGCTGCATTATGAGATGTATGATGCCAACAATCAGCTTTTGGACAAAACCGAAGAACCGATTGCGTATCTGCACGGCGGTTACGACGGCATTTTCCCTTTGGTGGAAGAGGCGTTGCACGGTAAGGATGTCGGCGATACGGTCGATGTGGCGCTTTCTCCCGACGATGCGTTCGGCGAGCAGGATCCGGAGTTGGTCCGTATTGAAGATGTGGGCGTGTTTCCTGTTGAAGTCGAAGTCGGCATGATGTTTGAAGCCGACGATCCTGAAACCGGCGATGTTGTCGTCTATCGTGTAACCGATGTTGCCGACGGCAAGGCGGTGGTGGACGGCAACCATCCTTTGGCAGGCATGAAAATCCGCTTTAAGGCTACGGTTGAAAGCGTGCGCAATGCATCCGATGAGGAAATCGCACACGGTCATGTCCACGGTCCGCACGGTCATCACCACCACTGATTGCCGGCAGCTTGGAGGTATCTGATGCCGTCTGAAAAGGGTTTGTTCCGTTTCAGACGGCATTTTGTTTGATGGATGGAGAAGGTATGTCGGTTGGGCATTATGAGAATTTTCCCGTCGGTTCGCTGATTTTGCCGCGCAGGTTGAGGAAGCCGGTTCACGCGGTGTACGCGTTTGCACGGACGGCGGACGATATGGCGGACGAGGGCAGTATGCCGTCTGAAGCCAGGTTGGCGGGGTTGGAGGGTTTGCGGCGCGAGTTGGACGTGTTGGCATCGGGCGGCCGGTCGGCGCATCCTTTGATTGCACGATTGGATGCCGAGGCGGTTGTGCCGTTCGGTTTGGATTTGCAGCCGTTTTATGATTTGCTTTCGGCGTTTTCGCAGGATGTGGTCAAAACGCGGTACGCGCATTTCGGCGAGCTGGCCGATTATTGCCGGCGTTCCGCCAACCCTGTCGGACGCATTATGCTGGCTTTGTACGGGAAAACGGATGCGGTGTGTGTGGCGCAAAGCGACGGTATCTGTACGGCTTTGCAACTGGTGAATTTTTGGCAGGATGTGGCTGTGGATTGGCAAAAGGGCAGGGTTTATATCCCGCAGGACGATTTGTTGAAATTCGGTGTTTCCGAAGGACAGATTGCGGAGGGTAGGGCGGATGCGGCGTTTCAGCGGCTGATGGCGTATGAGTGCCGACGCGCATTCCGTATGCTGAAGGCGGGTTCGCCTTTGGCGCGCGAATTGAAAGGGCGTATCGGTTTGGAACTCCGTATGATTGTGTTGGGGGCGCAGTTGATTTTGCAGAAACTGGACGCGTGCCGATACGATGTGTTTGCACAACGCCCCGTTTTGGATAAGAAGGATTGGTTGATTATGCTGAAACGCGCGTTGTGGAAATGATTGGGGGGAAATGCATGCCGTCTGAAAGGGGTTATTCCGCTTCAGACGGCATTTTGCAGGCGGTTGGTATGGTCAGGCGATTTCATGCGGGTTCAACCTGGCTTGATCTTCTGCACCCAAGCCGATGAGTTTGCGCAGTCGGGTCATGTAGAAATTGACATCCAAACCGGTGCCGTAGCGTTGCGCCGTCCACAGTGTTTCCGCCAGTGCCTCCATCATTTCGTGTTCGGCTTCCAGCCAGCCGCGTTTGGCGCACAGGGTGTCGTGGATGGCGCGTATGCCGTGTGGCTGGTCTATGCCCGCCTGTTCTTGGACGGACAGATGCAGCGACATATGCAGGAAGGGGTTGCTTTCGCCGTTTTCGGGCAGCCAGTCGGTGTCCAGATGGTCTTCGATGCGTTCGAGATAGCGGTGGTATTCGGGATGGGCTTCGATAATGCGGAGGGCTTTCTGTTCCAGTGCGCTCAGTTGCAGCGGATTGAGCCGCTGCTGCCACACGCGGGCGAAAAAGCGGCGGACATCGTGGGTGTTTACATCGTACATAATGTGTTCGGCAAAAATGCGTATAGGCTGGGACAATGGGGGTTTTACATAAATTAAATCTTACCGTCAACCTTACCTTTTATAATATGGACAAATTATTTGTCTGAAACGGATTCGATTATGAAAAAACTGATTTGCCTGTTTGCCGTATTTTTGATGTTGTGCGGACGGGCTTTCGCGCTGGATGCGAACGATCTGCTGCCGCCGGAAAAGGCATTCGTGCCGGAGCTTGCCGTTGCCGACGACGGTGTGAACGTCCGTTTCAAGATTGCCGACGGATACTATATGTATCAGGCGAAAATCGTCGGCAAGACCGATCCGGCGGATTTGTTGGGACAGCCTTCTTTCAGCAAAGGTGAAGAGAAGGAAGACGAGTTTTTCGGCAGGCAGACGGTTTACCATCACGAGGCGCAGGTTGCCTTTCCTTATGCAAAGGCTGTCGGCGAACCGTATAAATTGGTTTTGACCTATCAGGGCTGTGCCGAAGCCGGCGTGTGCTATCCGCCCGTGGATACCGAGTTTGATATTTCCGGCAACGGCACCTACCATCCGCAAACCGACGAACCGGCATCCGCCAAAGACCGCTTTTTGCAGCCTTCCGCCCCAAACGGCAGCGGGGCGTTGCCGCCCCCGAAGGGGGATGAGGGCGGCGACAGCCGTTTCAAGCTGTCTTGGGATACGCTCAACGCCAACCTGTTGGCGTTTTTTCTCGCCGGTTTGGGCCTGAGTTTTACCGCCTGTATGTATCCCCTGCTGCCGATTGTGTCCAGTATTGTGGTCGGCGACAAAAAGGCGGGCAAGGCGCGGGCGTTTGTGCTGTCCGTCGTTTATGTTCAGGGTTTGGCTCTGACTTATACGCTGGTCGGCATTGTTGCCGGACTGACGGGCGCGCTGCTGACCGTATGGTTGCAGCAGGCTTGGGTCGTGTTGGCGGCATCGGCTTTGATGGTTGTCTTGGCACTGTCTATGTTCGGGCTGTTCAACATCCAGCTTCCCAACGCCGTGCAGTCGTATTTCCAAAACCAGAGCAGCAAACTTTCAGGCGGTAAAATCGTTTCCGTCTTTATTATGGGCATTCTGTCCGCGCTGATTGTCGGGCCGTGCGTCGCCCCGCCGCTGGCATTTGCTTTGGGCTATATCGGTCAGACGGGCGATGCGGTTTTGGGCGGTTTGGCACTTTACACTTTGGCGTTGGGCACCGGCGTGCCGCTGATTGCCATCGGCACGTTCGGCGGACATATCCTGCCTAAGGCAGGCGATTGGATGAATGCCGTCAAATACGCTTTCGGCTTCATCCTGCTAGCCGTCGCCGTTTACCTCGCCACGCCGCACTTGCCCTATTATCTCGTCGTCGCGCTGTACACGCTGCTGATGCTGGTTCCTGCCTTTATGCTGCTGGTCAACGGACGCAGGCAGAAACGCCGTCCGAAAGCTGCGGCATTCGCATTGGGCGGCATATTGCTGATAGGCGGCGCGTGGTTCGGCTGGCAGGGCGCAAACGGCAAAACGACCGCGCTGCACCATTTCCTGACCCTCAATCCGCCAGTCGAAGCAGGCAAATCTTCGGAACACGGCAAAATGTTTGCCGATACTGCCGCGCTGAAGGCAGCGATGGATACGGCGTTGCAAGAACATCCCGACAAACCCGTCGTTTTGGATTTTTATGCCGACTGGTGCATTTCCTGCAAAGAAATGGCGGCTTACACGCTCAATCAGCCGGAAGTGCATCAGGCAGTCGATATGGAACGCTTTTTCCAAATCGACGTAACCGCCAACACGCCCGAACATCAGGCGTTGTTGAAAGAATACGGTCTGTTCGGGCCGCCGGGCGTGTTTGTCGTCCGCGCCGACGGCAGCCGCAGCGAGCCGTTGCTGGGTTTTGTCAAAGCAGACAAGTTTATCGAGTGGTATGAGCAAAACCGCTGATTCCGATGTTTCAAATGCCGTCTGAAGTTCTCAGACGGCATTTTTGTCAGAAAGGAAAACGGCAATATCCGCTATACACACGGAAGCAGTCCAAAGATGTGAAAACCGTGTGTATAAGTCGGTTTGCGTATTGAAATTAAAAGATAAAAATACGATGATTAAAAAATAGGCATAAGAAAAGATAAACACAGCCGGTGTTTGCCGGTGCGTGTATCTTTTGTGGAAAAACATCTTAATGCCATGTATTTTATGGAAAATAATAACATGATTAAAAAATAGTCAATCATTAAGGTTCAGGTGGGCGGCTGCAACCGTCAATGTCTGAAAAGAGGCAGTGCTGTTTAAGTATGGAAAGCCGGATATAGTGGATTAACAAAAATCAGGACAAGGCGACGAAGCCGCAGACAGTACAAATAGTACGGAGCCGATTCACTTGGTGCTTCAGCACCTTAGAGAATCGTTCTCTTTGAGCTAAGGCGAGGCAACGCCGTACTGGTTTTTGTTAATCCACTATAAAAAAACTGCCTCCGTTTCCGAAGGCAGTTCGCGTGAGGATAAAACCTTACAGACCGCTCAAACGGGCGGTATCGTGGGCAATCATCAGCTCTTCGTTGGTCGGAATGACCACGGCAACGGCTTTGCTGTCGGCAGTGGTAATCACGCCGGCGTTGCCAAAGCGGGCTTTCAGGTTAGCTTCTTGGTCGATGTTTATACCGAGGAAGCCCAAGTAGCCGATCACGCGTTCGCGGATGATGTCGGAGTTTTCGCCAATACCGCCGGTAAAGACCAGTGCGTCCAAGCCGCCTGCGGCAACCGCCATACTGCCGATGTATTTGGCAAGGCGGTAGATAAACATATCCAAGGCCAATTTCGCACCTTTATGCCCCTTGGCGGCTTCTTCTTCAATGGTGCGGCAGTCGTTGGACAGGCCGGAAATGCCGAGCAGACCGGATTTTTTGTTCAGCATTTCGGTGATTTGGGCAATGGTCATATTGGCGTTTTCGGCGAGGAAGCCGAATACGGAAGGATCGATGTCGCCGCTGCGCGTACCCATTACCAGCCCTTCCAGCGGGGTCAGGCCCATACTGGTGTCGCGCGATTCGCCGTTGGCGACGGCGGTGATGGACGCGCCGTTGCCCAAGTGGGCAATGACCATACGCAGGTCTTTTTTGTCTTTGCCGAGGAAGCGCGCGGTTTCGTCGGCAACGAAGCGGTAGCTGGTACCGTGCGCGCCGTAGCGGCGCAGGCCGTATTTTTCATAGTATTCTTGCGGAACGGCGTATTTGTAGGCGTGTTCCGGCATGGTTTGGTGGAAGGCGGTGTCGAAAACGACGACGTTGGGCAGGCCTTTGAAAATGCTTTGTGCGGCACGCAGGCCCAAGAGGTGGGCGGGGTTGTGCAGAGGGGCGAGCGGGATGCATTTTTCGATGCCGGCAATGACTTCGTCGTCAACGAGGATGGATTCGCTGTACAGTTCGCCGCCGCTGACGACGCGGTGGCCGATGGCGCCGATGCGGCTGTCGAGGCCGTGGGCTTTGAGTTCTTCCATCAGGGCTTCGACTGCGCCGGTGTGGTCGGGCTTGGCAGACAGGTCGACTTTGTGTTTTTCGCCGTTTACTTTGAATGTGATGTAGGCATCGGGCAGGTTGAGTTTTTCGGCAAGGCAGCTGAGCAGGACTTCGCCGCTGCCGTTATCCAGGACCGCGCCTTTGAGGGACGAGCTGCCGCAGTTCAAAACCAAGATTAATTTTTGGGACATTTTCTTACTCCGGAAAGTTTCAGACGGCATGGGGGTCGGACCCGGATACTAACCAAGTCCCGTGCCGAATCCGTTTTGCTTTCCTTGACGGGAAAGTAGTGGGGCCGACTGAAACGGTTGATGAATAAAAACGCGCTATTTTATCAAAAAACAGTTGCGGCTGCTTGGCTTAATCGGGCGTTTGCGTGAAAATGGCGGAAGTTGGGTATTTTGACGGGAAAGGGAAAATATGCGGGATGCCGGTATTTTTCAAGGTTGCGGAGAGGATTCTTTGCGTTTTTCCCGTTCAAGCTGGTACATTCGCCCTGTTTTTAGTTGATGCCGTCTGAAAAAAGGCGGGTGGGGAATTTATGCATTATTTCAGTATTCATGACCAATCGGGACAGCATATAGGCTTCTTTGTCTTGCTTGCCGACGATGAATCGGAGGCGCGGCCGCAGAGCGGACGTTTTGCCGTTAAATTGGAAGATGGGGCGGGCAACCATGTCCTTTCGCCGTTCGGTCAGACGGAAGTCCCCCAGTATTGGCGTGTCGTCAAAGACCGTATCGAGCTGTTTTTTGACGAAGCCCTTGTCGGAACTTTGCGTAACGAATATCTGACCGTGTCGGGGCAGACTTTTGTTTTGAACGATTTGACAGGGAATATGTGATGGAAAGTATGTTTATTCTGGTACCTATTAGCATTATTTTGGCATTTGTTATCGGCTGGTTTTTTTGGTGGTCGGGTAAAAACGGACAGTTTGACGACTTGGAAGGGCCTGCGCACCGCATTTTGATGGATGATGATTCGACAAGTAAACTGGTTGAAAAAGAGAAGGAAAACGATGGACGCTAAAAAAGGCGGTTTGGGACTGGTCAAAAGCCGCCGTTTTGCCCCGCTTTTCGGCACGCAGTTTCTCGGCGCGTTCAACGACAATGTGTTCAAAACCGCGCTGTTTGTGATGATCAGCTTTTACGGTTTGGGAAAAAACGGCTTCCTGCCCGCCGGACAGATGTTGAACTTGGGCGCGCTGCTGTTTATTTTGCCGTATTTCCTGTTTTCCGCGCTGTCGGGGCAGTTGAGCAATAAATTCGACAAGGCTGTTTTGGCACGTTGGGTCAAGGTGCTGGAAATCATCATTATGGCAGTGGCGGCATACGGGTTTTATATCCAGTCTGCTCCGCTGCTTTTGGCCTGTCTGTTTTGCATGGGCGCGCAATCGACGCTGTTCGGCCCGCTGAAATACGCCATCCTGCCCGATTATCTCGACGACAAAGAACTGATTATGGGCAACAGCCTGATTGAATCCGGTACGTTTATCGCCATCCTGTTCGGTCAGATTTTGGGAACGGCGGTTGCCGGCGCGCCGCCTTGTATTGTCGGGATACTGGTTTTGCTGGTCGCCGTCGGAGGGACGGCCGGCAGCCTGCTTATGCCGTCCGTACCCGCCAAGGCTGTCGATACCCAAATCGAGTGGAATATTGTCCGGGGTACAAAATCCCTGCTTCGTGAAACGGTGCGGTACAAACCCGTCTTTACCGCCATTATCGGTATTTCGTGGTTTTGGTTTGTCGGCGCGGTCTATACTACGCAACTGCCGACCTTTACCCAAATCCATTTGGGCGGCAACGACAATGTTTTTAACCTGATGCTTGCTTTGTTTTCCATCGGTATTGCCGCCGGTTCGGTACTGTGTGCCAAGTTCAGCAGAGAACGGCTGATGTTGGCTTGGGTAACGGTTGGTGCGTTCGGTTTGACGGTTTGCGGCCTGGTTTTGGTGTGGCTGACGCACGGTCATCGTTTTGAAGGGCTGAACGGCATTTTCTGGTTCCTGTCGCAAGGATGGGCATACCCCGTCATGCTGGTGATGATGCTGATCGGCTTTTTCGGCGGCTTCTTCTCCGTTCCGCTCTATACTTGGCTGCAAACTGCCAGCAGCGAGACTTTCCGTGCCCACGCTGTTGCCGCCAACAATATCATTAACGGTATCTTTATGGTTTCCGCCGCCGTTTTGAGTGCGGTGCTGCTGTTTTTGTTTGACAGCATTTCACTGCTGTATCTGATTGTCGCCTTGGGCAATATTCCGTTGGCGGTATTTTTGATTAAGCGCGAAAGGCGGTTTTTAGGTGCGTCGGCAATCAGGAAAAAACCTTGAATGCCGTCTGAAAAAATCGTCCCCAAAATACACAATACGCCTGCCCAATGTTGTGAACACGCTGTGAATAAGTGGGTTTGTGCATTGAAATGAAAACAGAAAAATACGCTGCCTAAAAAATAGTCAGCAGATGGAAAATTTGAAGAAAGAAGCAGACATGATTCAACGCCAAATCATCCTCGATACCGAAACCACCGGTCTGTATGCCGACGGCGGCGACCGCTTGGTCGAGTTTGCCGGTCTGGAAATGGTCAATCGCCAAATGACCGACAAAAACCTGCACCTTTATGTCCACCCCGAGCGCGATATGCCTGAAGAGGCGGCGAGGGTGCACGGTCTGACGATAGAGGTTTTGGAAGGGAAAAACGCACCGCCTTTTGCAGAGGTCGGCAGGCAGATTGCCGATTTTCTGCGCGGTGCGGAACTGATTATCCACAATGCCAAATTCGACGTGGGCTTCCTCAATATGGAGTTCCGCCGGATGGGTCTGCCGACCGTCGAGGAACTCGGCTGTACCGTTACCGATACCCTGGCGATGGCGCGCGAAATGTTTCCCGGGCAGAAAGCCAGCCTGGATGCCCTGTGCAACCGTTTTTCCGTCGACCGCAGCAAGCGCGTCCTGCATGGCGCACTGATTGACTGCGAGCTTTTGGGCGAGGTCTATCTTGCTATGACGCGGCGGCAGTTCGACCTGATGGGTGCGGTCGCAGAGGAAAAAATGGAAACCAAACCCGTGGCGCATACCGAAACCAAACGCAGCGGCAAACTGAAAGTCATCAGGGCGGACGAAAACGAGTTGGCGGAGCACGGGCAATATTTGGACGGCTTGGGCGAGTCCTGTATCTGGCGCAAGACGCAGATGCCGTCTGAAAACGGCGGGACGGACGCATGAAACGCAAAAATATCGCGCTGATTCCCGCCGCCGGCATCGGGGCGCGTTTCGGTGCGGACAAACCCAAGCAGTATGTCGAAATCGGCGGAAAAACGGTTCTGGAGTATACGGTTTGCATTTTTCAAAATCATCCGTCCATCGATATGACGGTTGTCGTCGTATCGCCGGAAGATGTCCTTGCCGATGGTTTTCAGACGGCATTTGCCGGTGTGGAAGTCTGGAAAATCGGAGGGCGGAGCCGCGCCGAAACTGTCCGCAACGGTGTGGCAAAACTGTTGGAAACCGGTTTGGCGGCGGAAACCGACAATATTCTGGTACACGATGCCGCCCGATGCTGCCTGCCGTCTGAAGCCCTGACGCGGTTGATAGAACAGGCGGGCAACGCTGCCGAAGGCGGAATTTTGGCAATTCCCGTTGCCGATACGCTCAAGCGTGCGGACGGTGGGAATATTAGTGCAACCGTCGAGCGGACGGGCCTTTGGCAGGCACAAACGCCGCAGCTTTTCCGCGCCGGGCTGCTGTGCCGCGCATTGGCTGCGGAAAACTTGGAAGGCATTACCGATGAAGCCTCCGCCGTCGAAAAATTGGGCATCCGCCCTTTGCTGGTGCAGGGCGACGCGCGTAATTTGAAACTGACGCAGCCGCAGGACGCATACATCGTCAGGCTGCTGCTCGATGCCGTCTGAACTTCAATTCAAACCATCAGGAACACAAACGATGACAAACATCCGTATCGGACAGGGCTACGATGTCCACCAACTGAGCGAAGGCAGAAAGCTGATACTCGGCGGAGTTGAAATCCCATTTGAAAAAGGACTGCTCGGACATTCCGATGCCGACGCGCTGTTGCACGCCATTACCGACGCGCTGCTCGGTGCGGCAGGTTTGGGCGACATCGGCAGCCATTTCCCCGATACCGCCGCAGAGTTTAAAGATGCGGACAGTCGCGTCCTTTTGCGTGCGGCGTATCAAAGCGTTCAGGCGCAGGGTTGGCAGGTGGCCAATGTCGATACGACCGTGATTGCACAGAAACCCAAACTCGCGCCGCACATTCCGCAAATGCGTGCCAACATCGCCGCCGATTTGGGCATAGACATTTCGTGCGTCAACATCAAAGGCAAAACCAACGAAAAACTCGGTTATCTCGGGCGCATGGAAGGCATAGAGGCGCAGGCGGCGGTATTGCTGGTACGGATTTGAACGCGGCGGGCAGGACGTGCAAAAAAATGTTAAGATTGCGGCTGTTTGTTGATACGGTTTCCCAAAGGACAAAAATATGACGACACAAGACGAACTCAAGCGCATCGCCGCCGAAAAAGCAGTCGAATTCGTACCCGAAAATGAATATATCGGCATCGGTACCGGCTCGACCATCAACTTTTTCATCGAAGCCTTGGGTAAGAGCGGTAAAAAAATCAAAGGCGCGGTATCTACTTCCAAAAAATCCAGCGAACTGCTTGCCCGGTACGACATTCCGGTCGTTTCCCTGAACGAAGTGTCCGGTTTGGCGGTCTATATCGACGGTGCGGACGAAGTCAACCACGCCCTGCAAATGATTAAGGGCGGCGGCGGCGCGCACCTCAACGAAAAAATCGTCGCCAGCGCATCAGAAAAATTCATCTGCATTGCGGATGAAAGCAAATATGTTTCACGTTTGGGCAAATTCCCTCTGCCCGTAGAAGTCGTCGAAAGCGCGCGCTCCCTTGTTTCGCGCAAACTGCTCGCTATGGGCGGACAGCCTGAATTGCGTATCGGCTACACCACGTTTTACGGCAACCAAATTGTCGATGTCCACGGCTTGAATATCGACAAACCGCTGACGATGGAAGATGAAATCAACAAAATCACCGGCGTGCTCGAAAACGGCATATTCGCCCGAGATGCCGCCGACGTGTTGATTTTAGGTACGGAAGAGGGCGCGAAAGTCATCTATCCCTGCCAAGGGTAATCCTGACGTTAAGATGCCGTCTGAAATCCGGTTCCGATATGTTCAGACGGCATCGGCATTTGAAAAATATGCAGATTAAAAAAATTATGAAATGGCTTCCCGTCGCCCTGTCGCTTTTGGGTGCGTTGGGTTATACGGGGTACGGCAGCGAGGCGGTGCGGACGGCGGTTGCCGTACTCGACGTACTCGGCACGGCAGGGGACGTGGGTTCCGACGCGCCCGCCCGCCGCCGAGTATCGGCGAAATCCGGCCACCGCTATACAGGCACGGTGTCCAAAGTCTATGACGGCGACACCCTGCACGTCATCGACGGCGACGGCGCAAAACACAAAATCCGTATGGCGTATATCGATGCGCCGGAGATGAAGCAGGCTTACGGCACGCGTTCGCGCGACAACCTGCGCGCGGCGGCGGAAGGCAGGAAAGTCAGCGTGCGCGTGTTCGATACCGACCGCTATCAGCGCGAAGTGGCGCAGGTTTTTGTCGGCAAAACCGATTTGAACCTGATGCAGGTGCAGGACGGGGCGGCGTGGCATTATAAAAGTTATGCTAAAGAACAGCAGGATAAGGCGGATTTTGCCGACTATGCCGACGCTCAAATTCAGGCGGAAAGGGAACGCAAAGGATTGTGGAAAGCTAAAAATCCGCAAGCGCCGTGGACGTACCGCCGGGCAGGCAGGAACGGCGGGGGCAATAAGGATTGGATGGATTCCGTGGGCGAATGGTTGGGCATTTGGTAAAGACACCGCATGGCTTTGAACGGCAAATGCCGTCTGAAAACCGCGCGCCCTGCATTTTTGCGGAGACGCGCAACCGCCGTCCGCCGCAATAAAAAAGTTCAGGCGGCGGTTTTTACGGTAAAATGGCGGATTATTTTGCAACGGCGGCAATTCCGCCGGTTTTTGATACGGACACTATATGGATTTTCGTTTTGACATTATTTACGAATACCGCTGGATGTTCCTTTATGGCGCACTGACGACACTGGGGCTGACGGTCGTGGCGACGGCGGGTGGTTCGGTATTGGGGCTGTTGTTGGCGTTGGCGCGCCTGATTCACTTGGAAAAAGCCGGTGCGCCGATGCGCGCGCTGGCGTGGGCGTTGCGTAAGTTTTCCCTGTTGTACGTTACCCTGTTCCGGGGTACGCCGCTGTTTGTGCAGATTGTGATTTGGGCGTATGTGTGGTTTCTGTTTTTCGTCAATTCTTCAGACGGCATTTTGGTCAGCGGCGAGGCGGCAGTCGAGCTGCGTCGCGGATACGGCCCGCTGATTGCCGGTTCTTTGGCACTGATCGCCAACTCGGGGGCGTATATCTGTGAGATTTTCCGCGCGGGCATCCAGTCTATAGACAAAGGGCAGATGGAGGCGGCGCGTTCTTTGGGTATGACTTATCCGCAGGCGATGCGCTATGTGATTCTGCCGCAGGCATTGCGCCGTATGCTGCCGCCTTTGGCAAGCGAGTTCATCACGCTCTTGAAAGACAGCTCGCTGCTGTCGGTCATTGCCGTGCCGGAGTTGTCCTATGTTCAGAAAACGATTACGGGCCGGTATTCGGTTTATGAAGAACCGCTTTATACCGTCGCCCTGATTTATCTTCTGATGACGACTTTCTTAGGCTGGATATTCCTGCGTTTGGAAAAACGTTACAATCCGCAACACCGCTGATTGGAATCATATCAACAAAAAGCTGCCCGGGTATTCATTTGAGGCGGCTTTTTTGTGGCAAATTTACATTCAAAGAGAAAACGCCCTATGCCGTCTGAAAGTTTTTCAGACGGCATCTGTCAGCCTCACGCAAGAGGGAATCCCATCTGTTTGGTTTCAATTTTTTGGGGTGATGTATGAGCCGTCATTCCCGCGCAGGCGGGAATCCTGTCCGTTCGGTTTCCGTTGTTTTTGAGTTTCGGTTTTTCCGATAAATTTCTGCAGTTTCCGGATCTGGATTCCCGCTTTCGCGGGAATGACGAATCCATCCATACGGAAACCTGCACCACGTCATTCCTACGAACCTACATCCCGTCATTCCCACGAAAGTGGGAATCCAGAACGTAAAATCTGAAGAAACCGTTTTATCCGATAAGTTTCCGCACCGACAGACCTAGATTCCCGCCTGCGCGGGAACGACGGCGGCGGCGTTTCAGTTATTTCCGATAAATTCCCGTGGCTTTGGGTTTCCGGATTCCCGCTTTCGCGGGAATGACGGCGGAGAAGTTTCGGTTTTTCCGATAAATTCCCGTGGCTTTGGATTCCCGCCTGCGCGGGAATGACGGTGGATGGTTTCTGTTTTTTTGATAACTTCCTGTGATTTTGGATTTTTGGATTCTTACAAAGCGACGATGAAAAAAGTGGGCTTGAGGGGGTCGGCCTGTCTGCAAAATGCCGTCTGAAGGCTGTTGGTGCGTTCAGACGGCATTGTTGTTATTTGATTTTGAAGTGCAGCCAGGCGACGTGCCCCTGTTTGAGGTAGCGGAAGGTTTCATTGAGGTTGCCGACGGGCGGCGGATGGTCGCCGACGATGATGACTTCCGTGCCTTTCATTTCGGGGCGTCGGATTAAATCCGCCAGTTGGTCGAAGAATTGGGTGTGCAGGCTGAAATTGCGGCAGAGGTCGGTTTCGGCGGGCAGGCCGTATTCGGTGCATTTGAGCCTGTGGTTGAAAATGTCGGATTCGGGATAGTCGGCGTGGCTGGTCAGCGTCATCCAGTAAAACAGTCCCTTGTCGTGTTTTTTGAAAAATGCCGACACTTCGCCGAACAGCTCGCTGTCGCACACGCCGCCGAAAATGGCGCAGGTTTTTTTACCGATCAGGTTTTCGGCGGTTTTGATTTCTTGAAAGCCCGCCCTCGGATACCAGCTGAAGCGGTCGTAAAGCGAACTGCCCGCGCCGTGCATCGCAAAGGTGGCGTAACCTTCTTGTTTCAAACGGTTGGGGAGGCAGCGGGCAAATTTTTCGTCGGGCGCGCGGCGCAGTGCAAACCCGCGCAAACCGCCGTAGGCGCACAGTTCGCGCATTTCGCCTTCGACCGTCGCGCCGATAAAGGGAAAACTGCCGCTTTCCCAAACCGAAAAACGGTCTTTTTGCGCCAGCAGTTTGGCAAAAGTGGCGTTTTGAAGTTCGGGATTGGCCGGCAGCCCCCAAGATTCGGCGACGATAAAGAGGATTTTTTGAGATTTCGGCTCGTTCAGATGCGTGGCGGCACGCTGCTGATTGCCCAAGGGGAGGAAGACGGGATCGACCAGGCCGGCGGTAATAAAGTCGGCATTCTGGCTGACGGTGTAGAGCATCGCCTGACTTTTGGCGTAATAGAAGTTGTTTGCGCCGAAGATATTGGCCATCCGCCCCCGGTCGTAGTAACTCAAATGGCCGGTGAAATAGCCGGCTGCCGCCACAACGGCGGCGCAGACGGCAATGTGTCGGAAGTCGGTTTTGGCGGTGGCTTTCTGCAACACAAACGGCATCGCCAGCATATACAGCAGCAACAGCCCGGTCATTATCTGATAAGGGGCGGGGGCGGTCAGGATGAAGGGGACGAGGTTGATGGCGCCGATGAGGTCCATAAAAGGGAAAAGCTGGATCACCATCATCAGCCCGTCAAACAAAACTGCCAGCCAAAACGCCAATACGCCGGTAATTTTGACGAAACGCCAAGGCAGGGCGATCAGCAGCGCGGCGGGAAGGTAGTCCAAATTGACAATCGGGCGGGCGGTGGCGGTCAGCAGTGCCAAAACCCAAAACATCGCAT
The DNA here is from genome assembly GCA_000176735.1 of Neisseria polysaccharea ATCC 43768. Taxonomy (GTDB): domain Bacteria; phylum Pseudomonadota; class Gammaproteobacteria; order Burkholderiales; family Neisseriaceae; genus Neisseria; species Neisseria polysaccharea. Next base: position 26,432 of record ADBE01000037.1, read on the forward strand.
TGGGAGCCAGCAGTATCAGCAGGGACAGCAGCAGCCGTTTCGGCAGGAATGGCGGCAGCGTCCATTGTTTGGAGAGCAGGGCGTGAATATTCATCGTATTTCCTTTTCGGTTGAAACCCCGCCACTCGGACATCTGTCCTTCGGGGCGGCAGGATCAGACTTTATTTGGGAGGCGTAACCCCTTCCAAATCAGGGCAACACATAGGGCGGTGCTTTATGTGTCGTCCTGTGTGTTGAAACATCTGCATTTCTTTCTGAAACAGGGGTATTTAAAACAGAGAACCGGATGGCGGAACGATGCCGTCCGGGCGCGAAAGTGCAGCACAGTGCGGCAGGGGGCGCGCACGCGTGTCGGGGAAAGGAAAACAGGGAAAAGAGGCGGGCTGAAACCCTGCCTGAAGAAAAGGCGGATTTGAGGGGCGGGAAAAGGGGAATGCGCCGCGCGGAAAGTGCGTGCGTCGGCAGGAAGGGGGTTATAATTTTTTGCTTGCTTGCTTGCTTGCTTGCTTGCTTGCTTGCTTGCTTGCTTGGCGTTTGTTTGTTTCGCATTTTGGGAGGGGCGGCGGATACGGTGTATCGCGCCGCTTTTTTCAGATTCGGATAAGGATGGCGAGGCTGTTGTCCGCAATCGGGCGGTGCGGTTTTACATTACGTCCAACACATCGATGCCCAGCAAATCCAAGCCTTGTTTCAGCGTGTCGCCGGTGAGCTTCGCCAGTTGCAGGCGGCTGTTGCGGCTTGCGCCTTCGGCTTTGAGTATCGGACAGGCTTCGTAGAAGCGGCTGAACAGGGTCGCAATTTGATAGAGGTAGGCGGCGAGGTAGTGCGGATACGCCGTGTCCGCCACGCTTTGCAGTACGTCTTCAAATTTCAGCAGCTCGGCGGCAAGCTGTTTTTCCAGCGGTTCGGTCAAAACGGTTGGCGCGGTTGCGTCCCATTCACCGGCTTTGCGGAACACGCTTTGCACACGGGTATAGGCGTATTGCAGGTAGGGGGCGGTATTGCCTTCGAACGAAAGCATGGCGTCCCAGTCGAACACATAATCGCTGGTGCGGTTTTTGCTCAAATCGGCGTATTTAACTGCGCCGATGCCGACGGTTTTGCCGATTTTACCTGCTTCGTCTGTGCCCAATTCAGGGTTTTTCTCTTTCACCAAAGCGGTGGCACGTTCAACGGCTTCAGTCAGCAGGTCAACCAGTTTTACGGTGTCGCCGCTGCGCGTTTTGAACGGTTTGCCGTCTTTGCCCATCATGGTACCGAAGCCGATAAACTCGGCTTTTACATCTTCCGGCAGATAGCCTGCTTTGCGGGAAGTGGTAAAGAGTTGCTCAAAGTGCAGGGCTTGGCGGTGGTCGACGACGTACAGCAGGCGGTCGGCTTTCAGACGGCCTATGCGGTAGCGCAGACACGCCAAATCGGTGGAAGCATAAAGGAAGCCGCCGCCTTGTTTTTGCACGATAAATGCGGCAGGTTCGCCTTCTTTGTTTTTAAACTCGTCCAAGAACACGACTTTCGCGCCGTCGTCTTCGACTGCCAGGCCTTTTTGAACCAAATCATCGACTACAGGTTGCAAATCGTCGTTGTATTTCGATTCGCCTGCCACGTCTTCGGGGCGCAGCTTCAAACTCAGCGTGTCGTAAACGGCTTGGGCGTGCGAGAGCGAAATATCGACAAACTGTTTCCACAACGCCAAAACGGTTTCATCGCCGCCTTGCAGCTTCACAACGTATTCGCGTGCGGTGTCGGCAAAGGTAGGGTCTTCGTCAAAGCGCACTTTGGCGGCGCGGTAAAATTGCTCCAAATCCGCCAGCTCGAATGCGGCATTGTCTTTTTGCTGTTCGACCAAATAAGCGACCAACATGCCAAACTGCGTACCCCAGTCGCCGACGTGGTTTTGGCGGATAACGGTGTTGCCCATAAATGCCAACACGCGCGAAATGCTGTCGCCGATGATGCTGGAACGGAGGTGTCCGACGTGCATTTCTTTTGCCAGATTGGGCGAAGAATAGTCGATGACGACGGTTTGCGGTTTGTCGGTTTTCGCTATGCCGAAACGTGCGTCGTTCAAGGCCGTCTGAATGTTTCGGGCGAGGAATTCAGGACGCAGGCGCAGGTTGATGAAACCCGGACCGGCGACTTCCGCGCTTTCGATGACGGCGTTGCCCGCCAATACTTCGGCAACTTTTTGCGCCAATTCGCGCGGGTTTTGTTTGGCTTTTTTTGCCGCACCCATCACGCCGTTGATTTGGAAATCGCCGTGTTCGGCATTTTTGGTCGGCTGCAAGACAACGGGGCTGCCGGCGATGCCTGCGGCGGCAAAGGCGGCGGCGGCTTCGTGTTCGACGGTTTGATGTAGGTTCATGAAGTTCGGTCTTTCGGTTAAATTCAAATCAGGCGGTATTTTAAAAGATTTTATGCGGCAGAAACAGGAATTGTGCGCTTTTTCTGCCGGTTTACGGCGTTTCGGGTTCGGGTACGTCGAACACTTGGCGCAGGTAGGCGAGGAAGGTGCTGTTGTTGGTCATGGTTTTGCCCGGAGAGTCGGACAGCTTGGCGACGGACTGCCCGTTGCATTCGACCAGTTTCAACACGATATTCAAAGGCGTATGCCCCATATCGTTGGTGAGGTTGGTGCCGATGCCAAAGCCGGTTTTGAAGCGGTCTTTGAAATATTGGTGCAATGCCCAAGAGCGTTCGATGTCCAGCCCGTCGGAGAAGGTCAGCATTTTGGTGCGGCTGTCGATTTTGAGCTTTTGATAGTGGGCGTAGGCTTTGTCGCCCCAAACGTAAGGGTCGCCGCTGTCGTGGCGCAGACCGTCGAAGAGTTTGGCGAAATAGAGGTCGAAATCGCGCAGGAAGGCATCCATACCGACCACGTCGGTCAGGGCAACGCCCAAATCGCCCCGGTATTCGTGCACCCAGCTTTCGAGCGCGGCCTTTTGGAAATTCCGCAGGCGCACGTCGAGGGCTTGGAAGGCTTGGAGGAATTCGTGCGCCATGGTGCCGATGGGGGTGATGCCGAGTTTTTTGGCGAGAAAGACATTGCTGGTGCCGCGCACGATGCTTGGGGCGGCTTCGAGCAGGGTGCGGATGACGTGTTCCTGCCACGCGAGCTTGTAGCGGCGGCGCGTGCCGAAGTCGGAAATGAGGAAGGGCGGTTCGTCGGGGTTTTGTGCGGCGGCGATTTCTTTGAGGCGCGCGGCTTTGGCTTGAAGCCGGCGTTCGCCTTCTTCGATAACGGCAGGGGTTTCCAGCCGGCGGAAGTAAAGTTCGTTGACAATGGCGAGGATGAAGATTTCAAAAAACATCGCCTGTATCATCGGGCCTTCGATACGGATGTTCAGACGGCCTTTATCGTCTGTGCCGACTTCGACAAAGCGGCGTTGGAGCTGGAAGAGTTCGAGATAATCGACAAAGTCGCTTTTGATGAAGCGCAGGCTGCGGAGGTAGCCGAGTTCGTCGTGGGTGAAGCGCAGCCGGCAGAGCGCGTCGAGTTCGGCTTCCAAGTCTTCCCTGATGTCGGCAAGCGGATAGACGGTCGAGGCGTTGCGGCAGCGGAATTCGTAAAGGCTGTGCGTCTGCGGAAACTGGTGCAGGACCACTTGCAGCATAGTGAATTTGTAGAGGTCGGTGTCAAGCAGCGAATGTATGATGCCTGTCATGCGGCGGTTCTCCCAGTTTCTGGTGGCGGCTTAGGACGTATTAGAACACATCACATTTGCCCTGTGTACCGAAAATGCCGTCTGAAGGTCTTTCAGACGGCATGGTTTCAGGATTTTTTCCTTACGGCCACATTGAGCAGGCAGCCTAAGGCAAAGCAGGTTAAAGAGGGAATAATCCAACCCAGTCCTATGCTGTATAGGGGAAGGGCTTTATTGATGGCTTTTGCTGCCGTTTCGCTGAAACCGAAGGCGGTTTTATATGCATCGAGCAGGCCGACCGCCAGTGCGGGCATCATGGTGCAGAAATAGACGATGCGGCTACCGCCGAACAGCCTGTCGGTCAGGGTCAGCAGGATGAGTACGATGGTCAGCGGATAAAGCAGCATGAGCATGGGGACGGAAATCTGCAGGATGGCTGACAGCCCCTTGTTTGCCAAGACGATGGAAACCAGCGTATTGATGATGACGAAGGTTTTATAGGAAATGCCTGGACAGAGGCGGTTGAAGTATTCGGCACACGAAGTAACCAGACCGACCGCCGTGGTCAGGCAGGCTAGCAGTACGATGATGCCGAGCAGCAGGTTGCCGCCCAGTCCGAAATAGTATTGTGCCGATTTCGACAATACCAGCGCACCGTTTTTCTGCAAACCGATTCCCACCACACTGGCCGCCCCCATACTAGCCTATCAGCAGGTAAACCGCAGCGAGGCAGCCTGCAGCCATCAGACCTGATATGGCGGTGGTTTTCAGCAGGTCCGAACGGTTGTCGACACCCATGGCGCGGACGGCGTCGATAACGATAATGGCAAATACGAGCGAGGCGAGGGCGTCCATCGTGCCGTAGCCTTCCAAAATGCCTTTAATCATCGGGCGGCCGGCAAAATCGCCTTGTGCGGCAAGCGGTGCGCCGATGGGGTTGAGTGCGGCATAACCGACCAATACGGCGATAGTCAGCAGGAGTGCGGGCGTCAGGATTTTTCCGATGCGGTCAACCAATTTGCTCGGAGACATCGAAAGCCAGTAGGCCAGGCCGAAAAAAAGCAGGCTGAATACTGCCTGAGCCATATTCGGGGGAAGATTGCCGATCAGCGGTAAAACGCCGATTTCAAAGGAAACTGTCGCCGTTCGGGGCAGGGCGAACAGCGGGCCGATGGCAAGGTAGAGGGAGGCGGCAAACGCTATGCCGTACCAGGGGGCGACACGCGAGGCGAGTGCTTCGACATCACGGGAACCCGAGTAGCCGATGGCGATTACGCCCAATAGCGGCAGGCCTGCGCCGGTCAATAAGAAGCCGGGCATGGAAATCAGCCAGTTTTCGCCTGCCTGCTGACCGAGATAGGCGGGATAAATCAGGTTGCCCGCACCAAAAAACAGGGCAAACAGCATCAGTCCGACCGCCCATAATGAGGCTTGGTTTTGTTTGCTTGTCATCATGTTCCTTTTTAAATAGGTCAATCCGGTGTTTCTGTCCCGGTCATGCCGTCTGAAGGCGTTTCTTGATGATTGAGGCTGATTCGGATTTCTCCGAAACCGACTTCCTGCACGATTCTGACCAAGCCTTCCTTTGCAAGCTCTAGCAGCGCGATGAAGTTGACGACCACGTAAGCCGCACCCTGTTCGGGATTGAACAGGTCGTGAAACCTGCATATTCCGTGTCCGTTCAAACGGCGCAGGATTGCCGCCATTTGCGCGCGCACGGAAAGGGTTTCTTGGATTACTTCGTGGCTGCGTGTGTGTTTTGCCCGAGAAAGAATGCCCAACCATGCCCGCGTCAAATCGGCGATGTAAACCTCGGGCAGCTTCGTCTCGACGGCAATTTCCAGCGGCAGGTAAGCCCACGCGAAATCCCGTCCAGCTCGGGGCAGCGCGTCCAAACCCTGCGCCGCCAGCTTCATTTGCTCGTAGGCAAGCAGACGGCGCACCAGTTCGGCACGCGGGTCGGCTTCTTCGTCTTCGACGGCTTCGGTACGCGGCAGCAGCAGGCGCGATTTGATTTCAATCAGCATTGCCGCCATCAAAAGATATTCTGCCGCCAAATCAAACTGGTAGGCTTCCATTTGGGCGATGTAGTGCAGATACTGCCCGGTAATTTCCACCATCGGAATATCGAGAACATCGATATTCTGTTTGCGGATAAGGTAGAGCAGCAGATCCAAAGGGCCTTGAAAACTGCCCAATACGACTTTCAGCGCGTCGGGCGGGATAAACAAATCCTGCGGCAAATCGGTAACGGGTTGGCCGAATACCCATGCGACGGTGTGCTCGGATGGTGCAGATGGGGCAGGGATGGGCGGCATGGCGTGAATCGGTAAGTGGATTTTAATATAAGTTTACAAAAGAAAACAATCTGCCGGCATTCACGCGTAATGTGGTCGGGCAGATGTTCAGACGGCATTATAACGGCTTTTAAATGCAAATGTTTTGAAAAGGAGCAGGTTGTGAATACGGTTTTGCTAAAACCTCTTAATTAATATAAATGTCTGAATTTTAAGTTTCTTGAGACAATATAATCAGTACTGGCTCTATCTATATAACCAGTAGCTTCTTTTACTTCAATATTATCTACATTACCGTATATTACAGGTAGCGACCCATAAATGATAAATTTATTCCCCAAAATTTTTTTACTAATTGATATATCATCTTCCATAAGTAATTCAGCGTAATTTTTAGCTCTTACTTGAAATCTAAACAATATTTTTCCTGCGTAAATTCTCGCATATGTGGGAGAGTTTATACCATAATCTTTGTATAGATGAACAATAGAAATACATTGTTTATCTATGCAATAATAAGCTACTTTTTGTTGGTCAAGATAACGGCAATATATGTAATACATACTGCAAAGTATTACCACTAATAATGTAAAACTTGTTCTTAGGATACATATTTTGCGATAACGTATCTTACCCTGCGCTTGCTCAAATTCGGTGGTATAATTTTTCTTAATAAAATTAATACATTCTTTTAATTTTTCTGTAAAAATTTTTGTTGATATCACAGAAACAATTTCATCAGTTAGCAAGCTATCTATTTGTACTATGTCGCCATTAATAATGACCCCAAAATTTTCTCTATATTGATAAATTTCTTCTTGTGATGATGCATTTTCTTGTATTTCTTTTAATAAAGATTCTGACATTTTTAATAAATGCAAAACTCCTACTCCACCATCATCCATTAAAAAACTACCTAGCCAAGCTAAATTATCATTAGTTTCAAAAACACCAAACCTATCATTACTTCCATCTTTGAAAAAATCTTTAGTAAATATTAAACTCATACTTATTTCTTATTAATTTACATTTTAGGATAAACAGTAATATTTGGTTCTAAATAACCTTCAACTTTTACACCATTTGGTGTAATGCCTTTCCATATTCGAGTAGGTTTTCCACCGCGCAATTCTATACTAATTGTTTTATTTGCAAATGCATGTTCAACTTCATTTTTGATGCGAGCACCATCCCATGATTTTGGAAACATTGTTGAAATTCCACCATTGTTTGTTTTTGAAACCCATCTTCTGGTATATACCATATACTACAAAAAATATCGGAATAAGCATTAGTAATAAAAATGAAAAAAATAACTAAATTATTAACGAATTCCATTAAATAGCTCTCCGATACTTGGTATATTATTAGGAATCATATATTTTATGTTATTTTTTATCCGTATCCTTTTTTGTCCTAAATCATAACCATAGTTTGTTCAAATGCCGTCTGAATCCTGTTTCAGACGGCATTGCTTATTTTTGCCCGCGATGTGTTCCACCGCCGCCTGTGCGCAATACAGTCCGAACGAAGCGGTAACGAGCATACTTGCACCATAGCCCGCGCATGACAAGCCCTGAGGCGCGGCATCGGCAGAACACGCCGCACCCGATTGCGGCGGTGTGATGTTTTCGGTTGAGAACACGCACGGCACGCGCATTTTTTCCTTAGTATCGCGGCTGAAGCCGTAGCGTTTCCGCAAGGTATAGCGCAGGTTGGCAAGCAGGGGGTCGTGGGTGGTGCGGCTTAAGTCGGCGGTTTGGATCAGGGCGGGGTTTTTCTGTCCGCCCGCGCCGCCGCTGATGATAAAAGGCTGACGGTTTTTCACAAAATAAGCCGCCATTGCCGCTTTGACGCGCACTTGGTCGATTGCGTCGATGACGAAATCAAAACCTTTTCCGAAGTATTCCGGCAAATTGTCTTCGGTAACGAAATCTTCAATTTCAAATACTTCGCATTGCGGATTGATTTGTGTAATACGTTCGCGCAAGGCGGTAACTTTTGCTTTGCCGAAGTCGCCGGTCAGGGCGTGCAGCTGGCGGTTGACATTCGATTCGGCAACGTTGTCCAAATCAATCAAAGTCAAACGTCCGATGCCCGTCCGCGCCAAAGCCTCGACCGCCCACGAGCCGACACCGCCCACGCCGACTACGCAGACGTGTGCCTGTGAAAAGTGCGCCAAGGCAGAGTCTCCGTAGAGTCTGGCGATGCCGCCGAAGCGTCGCGAAGAGGTCAAAGCGTTGTCGGACATGGTCGAATCCTGCAAGATTGCGTCAAATCAAAAAGTGAACGAAAGCCGGCAAAAAATGCCTGACTGCACGGAAGCGGCATATTATACTGGAAAGCGGTCAGGCTGTTCGGCTGTTGTATAAAGCCCGACGGCGGGTCTATAATGAAACGGCGCAAACTGTCTCTGCGCCCATCCGACAAGACGGCACCGCGAGGCGGTGCAAAAGGAGAATACGATATGTACAAACATCTGGTCGTTGCCGTTGACGGCAGTGAAACTTCCATCAATGCCCTGAAACATGCCGCCGAACTTGCAGGAATCAACAGCGCGCGCTTGACTTTGGTGCACGTTGCCAATCCTGCCGAATATATGGCGCTTGCCCCTGAATTTTTGCAACACGAGAGTTACGAGGCAGCCGCCATTGCACAAGGTAACGAGGTTTTGGATGCCGCCGAGCGCACCGCCCGGGAACTGGGTGTGGAAAATACCGTTAAACACCTGCTGGTTGCCAATAAGGGTGCGCGCGAAATGGCGCAGGATTTGGTCGATTATGCCGATGAAAACGGTGCCGACCTGCTGGTGTTGGGCACGCACGGGCGCACCGGCCTGATGCACCTTTTGATGGGCAGTTTCGCCGAAACGGTAATGCGCCAAAGCCACCTGCCGCTTTTGATTATCCGCAGCAAAGCCGAAGAGGCGTAGAAATTTTCAGTTTGAAGGCCTTAAATGTGATTTTTCATATTTAAGGCTTTTTAATTTATCTGTTTTTAACGGGAGGGCAGTATGCCTGATTACATCCGCACCTCACGCGCCGCCGACAGCCTGCGCGATATCAAAATCACCCCTCATTTCCTGCCGCATACGGACGGTTCGTGCCTTATTGAATGCGGCAACACCAAAGTCATCTGCACAGCCTCCATAGACGAAAACGTCCCGCCGTTTTTGCGCGGTAAAAACCAAGGCTGGGTAACGGCGGAATACGGGATGCTGCCCGCCTCAACCGCTTCGCGTATGCGCCGCGAAGCTTCGGCAGGCAAACAGTCGGGACGCACACAAGAAATCCAACGCCTTATCGGACGGTCGCTGCGCGCGGTCGTGGATATGGAAAAACTCGGCGAACGCCAAATTTTGATTGACTGCGACGTGATTCAGGCAGACGGCGGCACGCGCACGGCTTCGATTACCGGTGCGTTTGTCGCGCTGCAAATCGCCGTCGGCAAACTGGTTTCAGACGGCATATTGACCGAAAACCCCATCCGCGAAGCCGTTGCCGCCGTATCCGCAGGCGTAGTGAACGGCGTGCCGCTTTTGGATTTGGATTATCCCGAAGACTCCGGTTGCGACAGTGATGTGAATATCGTGATGACCGCATCGGGAAAAATTATCGAAATACAGGGAACGGCGGAAGGCGCGCCATTCAGTTTGGAAGAATTGGGCAAACTGATCGGACTGGCGGAAAAAGGCATAAGAGAGCTGGTGCGATATCAGAAAGCTGCTTTGAATATTTGACATAGTATTTTTAGAAGAATACGACCATCCGGGAATAGTGTGGGGTTTCCGGATGGTTTTCTTTATTTGTCTTGTTTGCCTGTCAGGCCGTACAGAAGCATACCTAATATGGTCTCCAGTAATTTGTCTGGTTTGTTTGAATACAAGGTTGTCAAGGTGGGATGACGCATCAATATATCCGCTTGACGGATGAACAGGTCGATGAGTTCTACCGGCAAATCGGGCTGTATCAGGCGGCGTTGTTGCAAGGTGTGGAAGAAACCGCGCATAAAGGCGTATTTTTCTTCGTTCAATTCGTGGAAAAACCGCTCCAGCTCTAAATCGGTATTCTCCTCGATGTCGCGCAGGAAGTCGGCTGAATAAAGCTCGTCGAACGATTGCCGTTGCAGGGAGAATACGGCTTCGGCGGCTTCGTGCAGGCTGCATTGCCGTGCGAGCAGTGCCTCAAATTCGGCACGGACGCGGTTTTTCTGCTCGGTAACGATTTCTTGCAAGAGCGCGTTTTTGCCGCTGTAATATTTGTAAAAGGTAACGCGGCTGACGGTGGCCTCGGCGCAGATGCCGCTCACGGATACGGCGGAAAAGCCGTGTTCGCGGAACAGGCGGCGGGCGGTTTCGATGATGGTTTGTTGTTTACTGGTAGTCATATAGGCAGAAGGGATTTGATTTTTTTTATAAAAGGTGGTTATTGAAATGATTTGAAAGTCGGATGCTTCATAATATATGGTTGCCCATTATATTTTCCTACGGTAGCAACAAAAACAGCAAGTTGATTTTAATGATAAACACTTGCATTTCTATTTTTTATTTCTTATACTTTACATTAATAGTTCGTTTTATGTAAATCTGTAAATAATAGATATTTACATACTGCCGGAGCGGTTGGATTGCTTGATGTTCAATCCGCTCCAACGTATGCCGTCTGAAAGGATAAGGAAATGCAGAAACCTACCCTCCGCCGCCTGCCGCTGCTGCTTGCCGCCGCTTTCGCCTCCGAATGGATTTATGCCGTCGATGCGGTGCAAGACGCGGAAAAAGTGCAGTTGGAAGAAGTCGTCGTCACCGGTGAACGCACCAACCGCAGCGGCTTTGAAACCGGCACGTCCAACCGCGTTTTCTCCACGCCGAACATCGACCGCAGCGGCCACAACCTTTCCGCAACCGACCTGCTCAAACAGACTGTGAACACGGTGGACTTGGGCGGCGGCAACGATTTGCCGACTGTGCGCGGCGTGGACGGCTCCGGCCCTGCCGTCGGTGCGGTGGCGTTTTTTGCGGGCACGCGGCCGCGCCTGAACCTGTCCATAGACGGCCGCTCCGCCACTTACAATGAATTTGCCTTCGGCACGCGGCCGCGCCTGAACCTGTCCATAGACGGCCGCTCCGCCACTTACAATGAATTTGCCTTCGGCACGCAGTCGCTGTGGGACATGCAGCAAGTGGAAGTCTTGCGCGGGCCGCAAAGCCATGTGCGCGGGCAGAACGCGGTGGTGGGCGCAGTGGTGATGCGTTCCAAAGACCCGACCGACGAATGGGAAGGCGCGCTGCGCTTGGGTTTGGGCAACCAGAAAACGCGCAACATCGCCGGCGTAGTGTCCGGTCCGATTGTGAAAAACAACCTTGCCTTCCGCTTGAGCGCGGAGCGGCAGCAACGCGAAAGCTATGAGCCGTTCGTGTCCTATGAGCCGACCGGCAATCCGCGCCGCGTGGAAAACTCCAACGTGCGCTTCAAACTCCTGCTCACGCCCGAAAACCATCCCGATTTTTACAGCCGCCTGACGCTGAACCACATCCGTTCGCGCGCGCCGCAAAACGAAATCATGGGCAACACCGCCAGCCGCCGTTTTTTAAAAGAAAAGCCCGTGTTCGTAACCGGCTCGACATCGGGCATCTGGGACGTATCGTGGCAGCTTAACGACTATCTGAAACTGGAAAACAAACTGGTTTACGGCCGCTACCACAACGAGCGGCTGCACCTGCCGATGACCGTCAGTCCGCAAGGCGTGCCCGCCGAACTCAAAGGCCGCGAACTGCAATGGGAGCCGGTACTGCATTTTTCCAACAAAGGCCGTCTGAAAGGCCTTGCCGGGCTGCACTACTTCCGCAGCAAACAAGATGAATGGGTGGACATCCGCAGCGTCGGCGGCCGCAACACCTTTGACGACCGCAACAGCGTGCGCGCCCTGTTTGCCGAAACCACATACAGCCTCAGCGAAAAATGGGACATCACGGCCGCCGCCCGCCTTGAAAAAGAAACGCACAAACGAAGCGGCGGCAGCGGCGCACTGCACCTTGATTTAGACAAAGGCCAGACCGTGTTCCTGCCAAAAATCGACATCGCCTTCAAACCCACCAACCAATGGGTCAGCGGCATCAAAGCCGCGCGCGGCTATAACCCTGGCGGCGCAGGCATCACCTTCGGTCGCCCCGTCGTAACCTACACTTATAAACCCGAATATGTGAACAACTACGAGTGGTACACCCGCTGGCGCAGCGCAGACCGTCGCCTGCAACTCACCGGCAACCTGTTCCTGAACCACTACCGCGACATGCAGCTTCCCTTCTATCTCGGCACCAATTCCGTCATCATCCGAAACGCCAAAAAAGTCCACACCTACGGCGCAGAACTCGCCGCCGACTGGCAGGCGACCGACAGCCTGAAACTCACCACCGGACTGGGACTGCTCAACACCAAAATCAAAAGCTATCCCGACAGCGGCATCGAAGGCAACAAACTCGGCCGCGCGCCCAAATACACCGCCAACATCGGCGTGAAATACCTGAACGACAAAGGCTGGGAAGCCGGCGGCGACGTGCGCTTCTACGGCGGCTACTACTCCGCCGCCGACAATGCCGAATCAGGCAAAATCGGCGCATACAACCAAGTCAACCTCTACACCGCCTACAACTTCAAACAAGGCCGCGTCTCGCTCTACGCCGACAACGTGTTCAACCGCCGCCGCCCCATATTCATTTCCAGCACCGACCGCCAAGACGCACTCTACCAACGCCCCAGAAGCGTAGGCGTGAGCGCGGAATGGAAGTTTTAAATGAAGCTGAAATGATAGAGGCAGTCTGAAAAAACATAGGTCGGACATTTATGCCCGACCTACCGTTTATTCCTCCAAAACACCCAAAGGAATCCCATGCACTACTTCACCCCCGCCAAAACCCTGCCCGAAGGCACCATCTACCTGACCGACCTGACCCACGTCGCTGACTTCGCCGACTGGCTGGCCGAATTCGAAACCCTGTTAAACCAAAACCCCCGCTTCACCACCGTCTGCACCCCAATGCGGCGGCAGGTAAGCGATGAACAACGCATTGCCGACCGCAAAACTTACATCGAATGGATAAAGGCACATCGGCCGCAACTGTCCGAACGCTGCGCCGCCATGCTCCTTATCGAACCCGACGCGGCGCAACTGGCGTTCTTCCGCGAACAATCGTCCAAACTCGGCCTCGCGCTGGGCGTGAACTACATCGTAGAAGCAGATGAAACAACTGCCCTGCTTCGCGCAGAAGAAGCGTTGAAGGCCGTCTGAAAAGATACTAAACCTATTTAAATACAAATCAAGTATTGCCACCCAATATGTTCAGACAGCCTTGTCCCTTTATTTGCCTCATCTTCAAAAGAATCATGTGATGTCCGACAATCAGACTTCCCCAAACTCACGCGACTGGCTGCTGCTTATCGGCGGCAGCACTTACAAATTCACGCTAACCGGTTTTTATCTGGTCGCGCTGGTCGCTATTTTGAAAAATCACAGTTACAGCCTGAACCAACTGAGCTGGATACATTTAATCGGCGGTATCGAAGCGGCGAAGGTATTGTTTGCCGCGCTGATGGAGCGGCGGCCGGCAGGGCGGTTCGGTCGGTTTCGCGGCTGGCTGCTGGCGGCGACGCTGGGGCTTTCGGCAGTGTTCGGGCTGATGGCCTGTACCGACATAACGCAGAACTTCGCGCTGCTTTTGACCTGCTGCGTACTGCTCTCGGCGATGTCGGCGGTGTACGGCTGCGCGATGCTGGGTTTGTCGTGCATCGTCCTGCCGCACCGCGAACGCGGTTTCGGCGGCGTGATTCAGACGATGGCGGCGCGCGGCGGTAAGATGATCGGCGGCGCACTGGTGTTGTGGCTGTATCAGGAATACGGACAGACGGCGGCAGCGGGCTTTATGCTTACGTTCAGCCTGCTGATGTTGCTGCAACTCTTGTACTACCGCGAGCCGGAAAGTCCGACTGCGCAAGGCAGTTGGACGGCGTTGGCAGCGCGGCTGGTTTCTTTTTGGCAGCAACCTGAAACAGGCTGGCGGTGGCTGGTTTTGCTGTTTGCCGTTGCCGCACCTTATGCGTTTATGGCGGCAACTTTTGTACCCAAACTGGCGGATTTGGGCTTCACTCCGAAACAGACGGGCGGGATTCTGGCGGTGGGCATTCCTGTTGCCTGCCTGATTGTGACGCCGCTGTCGGGCTGGTTTTCGCGCAATTATCCACGCCGCAAACTCGTGTTCTTGCTCTACGTGCTGCAACTGCCGCTTTTGGCGTCCATGACCGCCATCGATACGCTCGCACGTGTCCACCCTTGGCTGCCGCCCGCGCAAATCATCGCCCTGAGCCTGAGCTACACGCTGCTGCTGCCGGTGATACTGGCGTTGGTGATGGACAAATCCGACCATGCCACCGCCGTACTCGACAGCAGCCTGCAATTTTCCGTGGTATTGCTTAGTAGCTATATATCCGGATTTGCTGCACTCAAGATAGCCGTCATATTGGGTTATGGAAGAGTTTATTGGATGGGGGTAGTGCTTGCTGTATGTGTTGGTGCCATTCTTTATGCATGCAGGGGGATTTATTCGAATACTCTGTAACGGTTCTTGAATTTCAAGTAAAAAATAGTAATAATAAGCCCTTTTCCAGCAAACCATGCTGCCCGACCAACCCTACACAAGAAAGCACGAAACATGGCGTTAATCGTACATAAATACGGCGGCACATCCGTAGGCTCGCCCGAACGCATTAAAAACGTAGCCAAACGTGTCGCTAAAGCCCGCGCCGAAGGACACGATATCGTTGTTGTCGTATCCGCGATGAGCGGCGAAACCAACCGCCTGGTTGCGCTGGCGCACGAAATGCAGGAGCACCCCGATCCGCGCGAATTGGACGTTGTCCTCTCCACCGGCGAACAGGTTACCATCGGCCTTTTGGCAATGGCGTTGAAAGACATCGGCGTGGAAGCCAAAAGCTACACCGGCTGGCAGGTCGCCCTAAAAACCGATACCGCCCACACTAAAGCCCGCATCGAAAGCATTGATGACGAAAAAATGCGTGCCGACCTTGCCGCCGGCAAAGTCGTCATCGTCGCCGGCTTCCAAGGCATCAGCAGCGAAGGCGATATTTCCACGCTCGGACGCGGCGGTTCCGACACTTCCGCCGTTGCGCTCGCCGCAGCCCTCAAAGCGGACGAATGCCAAATCTATACCGATGTAGACGGCGTTTACACCACCGACCCCCGCGTCGTACCCGAAGCGCGCCGCATGGATACGGTTACATTTGAAGAAATGATTGAACTGGCTAGCCTCGGTTCGAAAGTTTTGCAAATCCGTTCAGTAGAATTCGCCGGAAAATACAAAGTGCGCCTGCGCGTACTGAGCAGCCTGCAAGACGGCGGCAACGGCACCTTAATTACCTTTGAAGAGGACGACAACATGGAAAGAGCTGCCGTAACCGGTATCGCATTCGACAAAAACCAAGCCCGCATCAACGTGCGCGGTGTGCCCGATAAGCCCGGCGTTGCCTATCAGATTTTGGGCGCGGTCGCCGATGCCAACATCGAAGTCGATATGATTATCCAAAATGTCGGCAGCGAAGGCACAACCGATTTTTCTTTCACCGTACCGCGCGGCGATTACAAACAGACTTTGGAAATCCTGTCGGAACGTCAAGACAGTATCGGCGCAGCTTCTATCGACGGCGACGACACCGTGTGCAAAGTCTCCGCAGTCGGTTTGGGTATGCGTTCGCACGTCGGCGTAGCCGCCAAAATCTTCCGTACCCTTGCAGAAGAAGGCATCAACATCCAAATGATTTCAACTTCTGAAATCAAAGTTTCCGTATTGATTGATGAAAAATATATGGAACTGGCAACCAGGGTATTGCATAAAGCCTTTGATTTGGGCTGATTGCCTGAGTCGGTGTCTAATTAGCAACGGCACAGCCTTTATCGGGCTGTGCCGTTTTGTCTGCCGTCTGAACGTTCAGACGGCATATTTTTAATCCTCTCGACGGAGAAAACCATTTCTGCTTTTAAAATTTGTAGCTCATCATGATTAAAGATGTTTCAATCGATAAGAAATTTGAGGCCGTCTTAGATAATTAGAATAAGCCCTTGCTTTACTAATTGTTTTAAGCGTTAAGCGGCAGGTTCAAAAGGATAATGGCAGGGCAGTGCGGCTTTATGGCTTAAACGGAGCGTATATCCATTCCCCGGGTTTTAAATCTAAATCAAACAGTTTCAGTCTGCCGCTTGCCACTCTGACCAGACGCAGGCAGGGGTAGCCGGCCTTGGCGGTCATGCGTCTGACTTGGCGGTTTTTGCCCTCGGAAATGGTAATTTCAATCCAAAAATCGGGAACGGTCTTGCGGACGCGTATCGGTGGGATGCGTTCCCATAACGAATCTGCTTCTCCGTGTTCCAAGAGGCGGACGCTTGCCGGACGGGTAACGAAATCGCCTAAGTCTATCCCTTTTCTTAAACTTTCCAACCGGGTTTCGTCGGGTACGCCCTCCAGTTGCGCCCAGTAGGTTTTGGGGTGTTTGAATTTGGGGTCGGTAATTTGTGCCTGAAGTCTGCCGTCGTCGGTCAGCAGAAGCAGCCCCTCGCTGTCGGTGTCGAGCCGTCCGGCGGGGTAGAAGCCGGGAAGATTGATAAAGTCTTTGAGGCTTTTGTGTTTTTCGTGCGGTGAAAATTGGCAGATAACGCCATAGGGTTTATTGAAGATGATGAGGTTTTTCATGGTTTGTTTACCGGCATTTCATTAAAGGTTGCAAATCCGCCTTTCGGGGCGGCGGCAACAGAGGGGCGGAAAGGGGCAACACACTGACTGTGCCGTATGGTTATTTTTGTGCGGAGAAAACACGGTTTGCCGACGGACGAACCTGCCCGATATGGCGGCCGTTTGGCTTGTGGGGCGGGATTTCAGCATAAAATGCCGTCTGAAGTGGCGTTCAGACGGCATTTGTTTCAAGCAGGTTTAACAGCAGCGTCCGCCGTTTGCGCCGCAGCGGCGCTTGCGGCAGTAGTCTTGAAATTGCAGCTTGGTCATCACGGGGGCGTTGGGATTATGTTTGCGCTGCTGTGCAACGTAGTTTTCATAATCGGGTACGCCTGCCATGAGGTTGGCGGTCAGTTTGGCGGTTTCCCACCAAGACGCGAGCTTATGCTTCACCTTGTGCCTCCGGTTGTTTGCCGTCGCGGTACACTGCCGGGATTTCTTTGGCGGTCGGCCAGCCGACTTTGCGTGCTTTGAGGGCGGTACGCAAACCGTACGCGGCGACAATCACGACAACCGACAAGAAGAGGATGGTCAGACCGGCATTAATCTTGTCGTTGAAGATGATTTGCGCCATTTCGCCGATGTCTTTAGCGGGCGCAAGGACTTCGTTTTTAGCCAATGCGTCGCTGTATTTGCCGGCGTGGGCAAGGAAGCTGACGCGCGGGTCGCTGTGGAACAGTTTTTGCAGGCCGGCGTAGCAGGTTACGAACAGTACGCCGACGGCGGGAACGAGTGCCACCCAGACATAACGGTCGCGTTTCATCTTAATCAGCACCACGGCACACATAATCAAGGCCACGCCCGCCAGCATTTGGTTGGCGATGCCGAACAAAGGCCAGAGCGAGTTAATGCCGCCCAGCGGGTCGGTTACGCCGGTGTAGAGGAAGTAGCCCCACAATGCCACGGCGAAGAAGGTCGCAATCAGGTTGGCGGGGATGGAGTCGGTGTTGCCGAAAGGTTTGTAGAAGATGCTGCCTAAGTCTTGAATCATAAAACGTGCGACGCGGGTACCTGCATCGACGGCGGTCAGGATGAACAAGGCTTCAAACAACAGGGCGAAGTGATACCAGAACGCCATCATCGCCTCGCCCGGAATCAGACGGCTCATAATGTGTGCCATACCGACTGCGAGGGTAGGCGCACCGCCTGCACGGGAAAGGATGGTGTTTTCGCCGACTTCTTTAGCGGTATGCAACAGGGTTGCGGCATCGACAGGGAATTGCAGCTTGGTGGTAATCACTTCGGCGGCAGTGTTGGCATCCGTACCGATTAGCGCGGCGGGGCTGTTCATCGCAAAGTACACGCCGGGATCGAGCGAGGCGGCGGCGGCAAGTGCCATAATCGCCACGAAACTTTCCATCAACATACCGCCGTAACCGATCATACGGACGTGGGTTTCGTTTTCCAGCATTTTCGGCGTGGTGCCGGAGGAAATCAGCGCGTGGAAGCCCGAAACCGCACCGCAGGCGATGGTAATGAACAAGAACGGGAACAATGCGCCTGAGAATACCGGACCCGAACCGTCGATAAAGTGGGTTACGGCAGGCATTTGCAAAGCGGGATTGACGATGACGATGCCCAAAGCCAAGGCCGCAATCGTACCGATTTTCAGGAAGGTGGAGAGATAGTCGCGCGGAGTGAGCAGCAACCATACGGGCAATACGGAGGCGACAAAGCCGTAAATCATAATCGCCCAAGTGAGCTGGATACCGTCAAGGTCGAACCAATGTCCGATGGAACTTTTCGCCACATCTTCGCCGTAAATTACCGCCAGCATCAGCAAAATAAAGCCGACGATGGAAATCTCGCCGATTTTGCCCGGACGGATATAGCGCGTGTAAATACCCATAAACAGGGCAATCGGCATCGTTGCGGCAATGGTGAACGTACCCCAAGGGCTGTGAACCAATGCTTTTACGACAATCAACGCCAACACCGCCATAATGATGACCATAATCATCAAAATACCGATGGAGGCAATCACGCCGGGGACAGTGCCGAGTTCCTGTTTCACAATATCGCCCAAAGACTTACCGTCGCGGCGCATAGAGACGAACAAGACCATCATATCCTGTACCGCACCGGCAAATACCACGCCGAAGATAATCCACAAAGTACCGGGCAGGTAACCCATTTGCGCTGCTAAAACCGGACCGACCAAAGGGCCCGCGCCCGCAATCGCGGCAAAGTGGTGTCCGAACAATACACCTTTGTGCGTCGGAACGTAGTCCAAGCCGTCGTTGTGGCGTTCTGCCGGAGTCAGGCGGTTAGGATCGAGCCGCATTACGCGGTTGGCGATGTAGAGGCTGTAAAAACGGTAGGCGATGCAGTAAACGGATATGGCGGCGGTAACCATCCATACCGCGCTGACCTGTTCGCCTCGGCTGAGGGCCAGAGTGGTAAAGGATGCTAAGCCGACCAGTACCACTATGCCCCAAATGAGGAAGGTTTTGAGTGATTTCATCGAATAAATCCTTATCTCACACTGTCGGAATATGCCTGAACGGCGGGAAACGGCCGACCGCCTACCGACACGGGCACAAACCGGAGTCTGAATGATTGACGAAGTATGAAACAGTGCGCTTGTCGGGATTTGTGCCTTATGCCCGCATTAAACAGTGCAGGAATGTACGCGCACAAAACGTTAAACGCCGAATAGGATTTTAACGCAAATTAGCACACTGATAGCGGTTTTTACTTGGAATTTGGAAAAAATTTACATTCCTCCGGGCGGACAGGGAGGTTCAGACGGCATAGTCAGGCAAAAGGCGGTGCCGGAATACGGGAAAGGGGCGCGCAATCCGGATTGTCGATTCATCGTGTTTCCTTTTCGGTTGAACCTCCGCCCTTTGGGGCAGTAGAATCAGACTTTATTTGGGAGGGGCGCAACCCCTTCCAAATCAGGACGGCACATAGGGCGGTGCTTTAATGTGTCGTCCTGTGTGTTGAAACATATTTTCTTTTTATTGGGGAACTTTTATGAATATCAGGTTTTTCGCGCTGACCGTACCGGTTTTGTCTCTGGCGGCCTGTGCCGTGCCGGAGGCGTATGATGACGGCGGACGCGGGTATATGCCGCCTGTTCAAAACCAAGCCCGCCCGGCAGATTTTCGGGCGTTTTCCTGCGAGAACGGTTTGTCTGTGCGCGTCCGCCATTTGGACGGCGGCAAAGTCGCGTTGCGGCTGGACGGCAGGCGTGCCGTCCTCTCTTCCGACGTTGCTGCATCCGGCGAACGTTATACCGCCGAACACGGTTTGTTCGGAAACGGAACCGAGTGGCACCAGAAAGGCAGCGAAGCCTTTTTCGGCTTTACCGATGCCTACGGCAATTCGGTCGAAACTTCCTGCCGCGCCCGTTAAACGGGGCAGCCTGTTTGAACCGCCGTCCGGATTTTTCGGACGGTTTTTTGTGTCGGACGGACAGTTTTTTATGTCGGATTTGTTTTGCAGTTCGGCCTCCGGCAGGGTTTTGGCTGCCTGATACCGTCCGTAACTTCGGGTATTGCCGAGTTTGTCTGCAACGACCGCTGCGGCTTGGGCGGCGTTTTTACCGAACGCCTGCGTTACTTCCCTTTGCAGGTTGATCTCTTTGGCAACCGCGTCTTTGTCGAAGCTGTTTTTCAGACGGCCTGTGTGCTGTTTTACAGGAAAGTAAAGGCCGTCTGAAAGGGTTTACCAGCTTTCAGACGGCCTTTTGAATTCATACAAGCTATGGTTTGCTTATCTTTATATTTGCATAAATTTCCAATAATCCCGTCCTTCAATTTTCCAATAACAAAATTCGTCCGGTATTAAATACCCAAAATCCATCGCCTTTGAAAACCAGCCGTCATAAACATAATCTTCATGACATCTGTCCCAATCCATATGTAAGTACACTTCAGTGTCAAAATTGACATAGAATAAAGGCAGCCTCGAGGAAATCTGATTGATTTTTAAGAAATCACTTTGCTGTCCGGAGTCTGAGATAGGATCATCGTACGACAGCTTGTTCTCGACAACGGAATATAACCTTACCGCTTCATCAGAAGTAAATCCCTGAAACATCAGTTCCTTCAATTCATCTTTTTTTAATACAATGACTGAATCTGATTGAAGATAGCTTTCAAAATTGTCCTTAGTTAACTGCCAGATGCCGTTTCGGTAATAACAACTATTTATTTCATCCTGATATTGTTCTAACGTAATATTACCGTTTTTAAAATCCAAATCTAAGTCTAATTTCATGTTTAATATGAGATTTTCCTTATAATCAATTAAATAATATATCTTTTTCTTGTGGACAAGAATGGATATACACTGGATGTACTCAAAGATGTTATCCAATAATTCAGATTTAAATTTCTCAATCTTTTCCATATTTGCCAAATCCCTTAATAACTTTATCTTCAGCAAGCCGTAACCCGCATTAAATCTGCAGCTAAGGTGTGTGCGGTACGCACGCGGGCTTTGAGTGTGATAAAAAAGATCGTCTGAAACAAGTTTCCGGCTTTCAGACGGCCTTTTATCAAATATTATCGGCAGCGGCTCAATGCCAACTTTAAACCTGCTCCGATTTCTTCAGGGCTGTTATCCAATGATAAAATGACATCGTCTGCATCAATGGCATCCCACGCTTCCGGCTTGATATGGCGGCTCGGGCTGATTTTCAGGCAGCCGTTGTGCAGCCAAATATCCACGCTCATCATGTTTTTAAATAGGGCGCGTCTGGTTTTATAGCCCAAGTTCCCGCATAGCTTGGCAACCCAATCCTCATAGCGTGGTTTAAAATTTTCCTGTTTTAAAAAATCAATACGTTCAGCTTCGTTGTCTAACGTCCTGCTGTTTGCCAACGCTTGCAAGACCGTCGTGCCTAAAGTTTCATTGTCGGTATCCAATGGCAGGATATGGGGGGGATATAGGTGGTCTATTGCCGTTAACCCCAAACCTGAACATGTTTGAACAATCAGAGCTTCTTTATTAGCATCAAAAACTGCCCAATAATTTTGATTCTGTTTAAAAATCATTATTTGATCTCCGTAATTTTGACTGTAATGTTTAGATTTTTGCCATACTCTACCACACCTTGTAACTGCAATCTTTGCTCCTTATATATTGCACCCCATCAAAGGGCTGCATTACTTTTCTTTTTAAAGATTACCATTGTATAAAAAGTATTTTTCTTAAACGACAGGGATTGCGCCCGCGCCATATTCAGACACCGCCCGGATGTTGCGCTGCCCGATCGGATGCTTCAGACGGCATCGGAAGGGTTTGCAGTTTTGGAATATGAAGATGATAATGTCCGCGAGATTGACGGCATTTGAAAGCGGTTATTCCGCATACCGGAGGACACGAAATGAACGAATATTACCAATTAATCAAGCATCCCGATATTTCCCTTTCCCCGATTTCAGACGGCATCGGGGTCGGCAATCCGGCAACGGGCGAAATTTTGGCGTATGTCCGCAATACGGGTTCGGACAAACTGAAAAACCTGATTCAAAAGGCGGCGGCAGCGCAAAAATTATGGGCGGCGAAAACTGCTTTGGAACGCGCCGACATATTGTGGCGTTGGTATTTTTTAGTTAAAGAAAACAAAGAAGCACTGGCGCGCCTGATGACGATGGAGCAGGGCAAAAGCCTGACCGAGTCGCGCGGCGAAATTGATTATGCGGCTTCGTTTGTGCGCTGGTTTGCCGAAGAGGCGCGGCGGATTGACGGCGATGTGCTGACAAGCGTGAAAGCGTCGCAAAAACTGGTCGTGTTGAAACAGCCCGTCGGCGTTACCGCTGCGATTACGCCGTGGAACTTTCCGTCCGCGATGATTGCGCGCAAGGCCGCGCCTGCTTTGGCGGTGGGTTGCGCGATGATCATCAAACCCGCATCGCTCACGCCTTTGAGTGCGTATGCCTTGGCTTCGTTGGCTTACGAAGCGGGCATACCGCAGGATTTGTTGCCCGTCGTCAGCGGCCGCGCATCGGAAATCGGCCGTGAATTTGCCACGAACCCGATTATCCGCAAAATCAGCTTCACCGGTTCGACCGAAGTCGGCGCGAAAATTTTTGCCGACAGCGCGGCGGACATTAAAAAACTCAGTTTGGAACTGGGCGGCAACGCGCCGTTTATCGTGTTTGACGATGCCGATTTGGACAAAGCCGTCGAAGGTGCGCTCGCCAGCAAGTTCCGTAACAGCGGTCAGACCTGCGTCTGCACCAACCGCGTTTACGCCCAAGCCGGCATTTACGACGAATTTTGCCGCAAATTAAGTGAAAAAGCAGCCGCGCTCAAATTGGGCAACGGCTTGGAAGATGGCGTAAACCAAGGGCCGCTGATTGAGGAAAAAGCGGTGGAAAAAGTCGAGCAGCACATCGCCGACGCGCTTGCTAAAGGCGCGGTTTGCCTGACCGGCGGCAAACGCAGCGCATTGGGCGGAACGTTTTTCGAACCGACTGTTTTAAGCGGCGTAACGGCGCAAATGGCGGTGGCGCGTGAGGAAACCTTCGGGCCTTTGTGCCCCGTGTTCCGTTTTGAAACCGAAACCGAAGTCATCGCGGCTGCCAACGATACGGAATACGGTTTGGCTGCCTACCTTTTCACTGCTGATACCGCCCGCCAATGGCGCGTCGGCGAAGCATTGGAATACGGCATGGTCGGCATCAATACGGGCTTAATCAGCAATGAGGCGGCACCCTTCGGCGGCGTGAAACGCAGCGGTTTGGGACGTGAAGGCAGCAAATACGGTGCGGACGAATATCTGGAATTGAAATATTTGTGCATTGATGTCGGGTGACGGATGCCGTCTGAACGGCAGGTTTTCAGACGGTGCCGCATTTCAAGCAGCCTTTATCTGTTGTACAATGCGCCCTGTTTTTACGGTTATTTTTGATTTGAATTAAGATATGATGGAAAACGGAAAAACAGCCTCGAGATGGCGTTTTGCCTTGAAAAGTGCGGGCTGGCACCTCTTAATCAGCCTGTCGGTTGCAGGGCTGGCGGCATTGCTGGTTTTTAAGGTTTGGTATCCTTATCCTTATGCCGAGCTGACGGGAGGGCTGTCGCTTTATAAGCTGGTGGTGGCGGTAGACATCGTGTGCGGCCCGCTGCTGACGCTGATATTGTCCAGCCCGAAAAAGACAGGCAGGGCGCGGATTGTGGATTTTTCCCTGACCGGTGCGATCCAGCTTGCCGCATTGGCGTACGGTTTGCACAGCGTTTCTTTGGCGCGCCCCGTGATAGAGGCGTTTGAAAAAGACAGGATTAATATTGTAACCGCCGCCGAAGTGGCGGTTGAAGATTTGCACAAAGCACCGGAAGGGCTGCAAAGCCTGTCGTGGTTCGGCATCCGCCGCGTCGGGCTGAAAGAGCCGGATACGGCGGACGAACAAAACAAAACCTTGGATTTGTCTATGCAGGGCATAGAGCCGAGTATGCGCCCGGACCGGTGGCTGCCGTATTCCCGCCAAGAGGCGGAGAAAATCCGTAAGGCGATGAAGCCGCTGAAAAAATTGGCAGATGCGAGAAAAATCGCCGTTGCCGATATTTTGAAGCAGGCAGATATTTCCGAAGATAAAGACTGGTATTTCCTGCCCTTTACCGGCAGCAGGCAGAAAGATTGGATTGTGGTGCTGGACGCGCAGGGAAATGCCCGGGGCTACGCGCCGATAGACGGCTTTATCGCCGACTGAACCCGATGCCGTCTGAAATCGGCGTTCAGACGGCATCCCTAATATGCCGGACATTGCAAACACAACGGCAGCCCCGCCGCCGCCGTATCGTTGGGGAACACAAAAATTATGGATTTCAGTTGGTTGGCAGAACCGCATACTTGGATAGGTTTTGCCACGCTTTTGGTGTTGGAAGTCGTGTTGGGGATAGACAACCTTGTCTTTGTGGCGATTTTGGCAAACAAGGTCCAGCCCGTACGGCGCGACCGCGCACGGATTACCGGGCTGGGGCTGGCAGTCGTCATCCGCATCATTATGCTTGCTTTTATGGCGCACATCATCACGCTGACCGAGCCGCTGTTCCAAATCGGCGGCCTCGCCGTTTCCGGCAAGGATATGATTATGCTCGCGGGCGGTATTTTCCTGCTTTACAAAGCCACCACCGAACTGCACGAACGCCTCGAAGGGCACAACCGGTTTACCGTTTCCGACAACCGGAAAAAACACGCGCCGTTTTGGGGCGTGGTCGCGCAAATCCTGATACTGGATGCCGTGTTTTCCATCGATTCGGTCATCACCGCCGTGGCGATGGTCGATCACATCGTTGTGGCGATGGGTGCGGTCGTCGTGGCAATGGCAGTGATGATTTCCGCCAGCAAACTCTTGACCGAATTTGTCGACAGGCATCCCACCGTCGTGATGCTCTGCCTGGGTTTCCTGCTGATGATCGGTTTCAGCCTGATTGCCGAAGCCTTCCATTTCCACATTCCCAAAGGCTATCTCTACGCCGCCATCGGCTTCTCGATTTTAATCGAACTGTTTAACCAGATTTCCCAGCGCAACAGCCGCAAAAACGACTACATCGGCAGCTCGTGGCGCAAGCGCACCGCCGAAAACGTCTTGGGTATGATGGGCATACGCGAAAGCGTGCTTGCCGACGCGGGCGGCGAATCCGGGGATGACGCGCATTTTGAAGAAAACGAAAAATCGATGATACGCAGCGTATTGACGCTTGCCGAACGCCCGATTATGGGGGTGATGATTCCACGCCGCGACATCGAACGGCTGGACATTTCCCAAAGCCGCGAAGAACAGTATGCCCAACTGCAAAATACGCCTTACAGCCGCCTGCTCGTTGTCGGTAAGGCGGGCGTGGACGAACCTTTGGGCTACATCAACAAAAAAGACCTGCTGTCCCAACTGCTGGAAACAGGCGGTCTCGACATTCAGACGGCATTGCGCCAGCCGCTCGTATTGCCCGACAGTACCACCGCGCTGGGGGCAATCGAGCTCTTCCGCCAAAGCAGCGCGGATTACGCTTTGGTGGTGGACGAGTTCGGCGCGGTGTTGGGTATGGTAACGATGAAAGACCTGTTGGAAGCCATTGCCGGCGACTTTCCCGAAGAATTCGAGCGCGAAGAAGAACCAGCCGTTCAGGGGAATCCCGATGAAAGCCTGACGGTGGAAGGCGCGTTGGAATATGTGGAGCTGGCATCCCAACTCAATCTGCCGCAACAGGAGGAAGATACCGATTTCCATACCGTTGCCGGGCTGATTATGGAAGAATTGCAAACCATCCCCGATGTCGGCGATTTTGCCGATTTTCACGGTTGGCGGTTTGAAGTGCTCGAAAAAGAAGGGCAGCGCATCGAACGGGTCAGGATTACCAGACTGTCCGAAGAATAAGGTGGGATACGGAATGAATGTTTTGATTTCCAACGACGACGGCTACCTCTCCGAAGGCATCGCCGTTTTGGCGCGCGTTACGGCGGAATTTGCCAACGTCAGGGTGGTCGCGCCCGAACGCGACAGGAGCGGGGTCAGCAATTCGCTGACGCTGGAACGCCCTTTGCAGTTGAAACAGGCGCAAAACGGGTTCTACTATGTCAACGGCACGCCGACCGACTGTATCCACATCGGGCAGTCTGTATTTTCGGATTTTCAGGCCGATTTTGTCTTTTCGGGCATTAACCGGGGCGCGAATATGGGGGACGACACGCTTTATTCGGGGACGGTTGCGGCGGCAACCGAA
Organism: Neisseria polysaccharea ATCC 43768; assembly: GCA_000176735.1. Classification (GTDB taxonomy): domain Bacteria; phylum Pseudomonadota; class Gammaproteobacteria; order Burkholderiales; family Neisseriaceae; genus Neisseria; species Neisseria polysaccharea. The sequence goes on from ADBE01000037.1 coordinate 52,840, forward strand.
GCCTACCTTATGGGCATACCCGCCGTGGCGTTTTCCTTAAACGACGCTTCCGGACGCTATTGGGCAACCGCAGAAAAGGCACTGTGGACATTGTTGGCGCATTTTTTCAAAAACCCCCCGCAGTCCCCTATTTTATGGAACATCAATATCCCCGCCGTCGCGCCGGAAGATGTGCGGGGCATTAAAATCGCCCGTTTGGGCAGGCGGCACCACGGTCAGAACGTCATTCCGGCGCGCAATCCGCGCGGCGAACAGATTTATTGGATAGGGCCGGTCGGCGAAGTTTCCGATCGGGAAGAGGGGACGGATTTCGGTGAATGCGGCGCAGGTTTCATTACCGTAACGCCGCTGCAAATCGACCTGACCGCCTATCCGGACATGGCGGAAACGGCGGCGTTCTGGCATACGGACTGACCGTTTTATCAAATACCGTCGGGCTTTGCGCTTGAGAAGAACGCGCATTTTTATTATGATATACCGCATTCAGGCTATATATCGGAACATGAAGGTTATCTTATGTTGAAACAAACGACACTTTTGGCAGCTTGTACCGCCGTTGCCGCTCTGTTGGGCGGTTGCGCCACCCAACAGCCTGCTCCTGTCATTGCAGGCAATTCAGGTATGCAGGACGCGCCGTCTTCGGCAGTTTACAACAACCCCTATGGCGCAACGCCGTACAATGCCGCTCCTGCCGCCAACGATGCGCCGTATGTGCCGCCCGTGCAAACTGCGCCGGTTTACACGCCTCCTGCTTATGTTCCGCCGCCTGCACCTGCCGTTTCGGGTGCATATGTTCCTTCTTACGCGCCCGTCGACATCAATGCGGCGACGCATACCGTTGTGCGCGGCGACACGGTGTACAACATTTCCAAACGCTACCATATCTCTCAAGACGATTTCCGTGCGTGGAACGGTATGGTCGATAATACGTTGAGCATCGGTCAGATCGTGAAGGTCAAGCCGGCAGGATATGCCGCACCGAAAACCGCAGCCGTAGAAAGCAGGCCTGCCGCGCCGGTACCCGTACCAACCCCTGTGAAACCCGCCGCGCAACCGCCCGTGCAGTCCGCCCCGCAACCTGCCGCGCCCGTTGTAGAAAATAAAGCGGTTCCTGCCCCCGCGCCTGCCCCGCAATCTCCTGCCGTTTCGTCATCCGGCACGCGTACGGTTGCTGGCATTGTTTGGCAGCGTCCGACGACGGGCAAAGTGATTGCCGATTTCGGCGGCGGCAACAAGGGTGTCGATATTGCGGGAAATGCGGGACAACCCGTTTTGGCGGCGGCTGACGGCAAAGTGGTTTATGCCGGCTCCGGTTTGAGGGGGTATGGCAACCTGGTCATCATCCAGCATAATTCTTCCTTCCTGACCGCATACGGGCACAACCAAAAATTGCTGGTCGGCGAGGGCCAGCAGGTCAAACGCGGGCAGCAGGTCGCTTTGATGGGCAATACCGATGCTTCCAGAACGCAGCTTCATTTCGAGGTGCGGCAAAACGGCAAACCGGTTAACCCGAACAGCTATATCGCGTTCTGACTTTCTGCCTGAAATCAAGTTGGAAATGCCGTCTGAAAGGTCTTCAGACGGCATTTTTGTTTTTGGCGGCTGTGTTTTCAAATCATTCAGAAGGGATAAGGCGTATAAATTTGTTTGACTGTGTTTGGGTATCCGCTTGATTTCATCCGTTTGCAATGGAAAAGCCGCTTATTTCTGTTCGGGGGGCGGCTTTATCGGATAAAAGGCATTTTGTCCGATTGATTAGGGCTGCATCAAGGGAATATGAAAACACAGCCGTTTATTTCCACAGCTGTGTTTCAAAACGGCGTTGAAAAACGGATGGGTCGGAATCAGACGATTTTGCTTCAATAAATCAAACCATTATGCCGAATGTTGGAACAATGCTTGTCCGGTATTGCAGACGGCATAGTCCGCCGTCAGCAGCCGCAGGACACGTCTCCGGAGGCTTGCAGGCTGATGTCTCTGCGTTTTTTGGCTTTTTCGTAGCGGCAGCGTTGGCGGTCGGTCAGGATTTCCAGCGGGGGAACGGGGACGGGTTTGCCGTCTTTGACCGCAACCATCGTGAAGTAGCAGCTGTTGGTATGGCGGATTTCGCCGGTGCGGATGTTTTGTGCTTCAACACGGATGCCGATTTCCATCGAGGTGCGTCCCGTATAGTTGACAGCGGCGTAAAAGGTAACCAAATCGCCGATGTGGATGGGTTCTTTAAACAGGACTTTGTCAACCGACAGGGTAACGCAATAATTGCCGCTGTAACGGCTGGCGCAGGAATAGGCGACTTGGTCGAGCAGGAGCAGGAGTTCGCCGCCGTGTACGTTGCCGCTGAAATTGGCGGTGTCCGGCATCATCAGTTCGGACATAATGAGTTCGTGGGAAGGCAGTTGGCGTTGTTGTGTCATGGTGTACCTGTTTTAAGAAAGGGTGTTTTGAAATGGGCGCGCGAAAATTTTAGGGAATGGGGAAGTGAAATTCAAGCTAAAAAAAGCTATGGCGGGATAGTCTGCAGAAATGGGCCGCCGATGCCGTCTGAAGCCTTCAGACGGCATTTTGTTCAGGAAAGCCAAAAACGGAAAACCAAGAAAAACACGAGTGCCAGCACGCCCGCCCAAACGGCGAGCATGAATCCGGCAACCGCCCGTCCCATACGGTAAACCGGGTTTTTGCGTTCGTCTTCGATGGGGGAGGTGTGGTGTTTTTCGGGTTGTCCGGACATTTTGTTCTCAATCGGAAAAGTTGGAAACGGGCGTAAGGTTACGCTGCCGTGCAAAAAGATTCAAGAAGGAAGGTCAGTAGCCGTCTTCCCAATTTTCGTCCCAAGCGTGTTTCAATGCCGTCTGAACGGTATCGGCATCGAATCCGCGATAGGCGAGGAAACGTGCCTGTTTTTGTTTTTCTTTAAGGTCGGCGGCGGGCTGTTTGAACTTTTTACGCAACACGGCTATGGCGGCCTGTTTTTCGCTTGAGCGGTCGGGAAGCAGCTTGCGGCTGGTTTCTTCATCTATGCCCTGTTGAGCCAAGGCTTGTTTCAGGCGCAGGGAGCCGTGTTTGCGGCTTTTGCTGCGGATATAGGCTTCGGCGTAGCGCAAATCCGACTGCCAGTTGCGTTCGGCAAATTCGTTTAACACATTTTCCAACTCCTCTTCGCTTTCGGCGTGCGGTGCAAGTTTGCGCTTCAGACCGAGGCGGCTGACTTCTTGGCGTGAGAGGATGTCCATTGCGCGGGCGCGGAGTGATTTTTGGGGTTTCATGGCGGCGGTTTCGGCGTGCGGCAGGTTTCAGACGGCATAGCGTGCCGTCCGAATGCCTACTCTTCTTTATTTTTCTGCGGTTGCAGGTTTTCGTAAATTTCGGGCAGCGAGCCGATAATCCAGTCGGGACGGGTCGCATCGTCTTGCGAGAGCAGCGTCATATCGCCGTAACCGAAGGTAACGCCGACACTCAGGCAGCCGGCGGCTTTGGCGGCGATGATGTCGTTGCGCGAGTCGCCGACCATAACCATATTGGCAACATCGATACCCAAAACTTCGGCGGCGTGCCGCAGCGGCAGCGGGCTGGGTTTTTTTCAGGCAGGCTGTCGCCGCCGAGTATCAGGCTGAAGTAGTCGGCAAGTCCGAGCTGTTTCAACAGTTCGACGGCAAGGATTTCGTTTTTGTTGGTAATGACTGCCAGCGGGATGCCCAAAGATTTGAGCAATGCCAGCCCGGCTGCGGTTTCGGGATAGGGGCGGGTGAAGACGCTCAAATGGTCGCGGTAGTATTTCATATAGGACACGAAACCTTTTCCCCACAGTTCGGAATCGGCTTCGCAGTCGCGGTCGTTGGTGAGGACGCGGTGAACCAGTTTGCCGATGCCGTCGCCCACATAGCTTTCGACCACTTTTGCAGGCAGCGGTTTCATACCGAGTTGCTCCAACATCGCTTCTGCGGCGGCGGCAAGGTCGGGGACGGAATCGCACAGTGTGCCGTCCAAATCGAAGGCGACGGCTTGGACGTGTTCGATGGCTGCATTCATAATCCGGTTTCCTGTCGGGTTGAAAGGGTTTATTTTAACATCGTTTGCACAGGGCTTCTAATGTATAGATTGTTAACAATCGCAACAGGTTTTGCAGGCGGTGTTTTCGGATTTCGGAACGGAGTCGGGCAAGGTGTGCAAATCCCGGCGATGTTCCAATTAAATTTTTAAAAAATAAAAGGATGTTTATATCTTTATTTAATTGGACATTTGCTTTTCGGATGCGTGTGCTGCTTTTTTCAGACGGATTCCGTGCGGCTTGGGAAATAAAATCATATATAGATTAATCAAATCGGGCTGATTCCGACTACACGCTATTACATTTTGTCGGGAAATTGGTTATAGTAATGAGCGAAATGCACGCCCCTGAAAATCTTTTTGTGAAAAGGAAGCAAAATGTCTGATGCCGTTGCAAAAGAAACCCTCAATCCGTTTGAAATCGCGCGAAAACAGGTCAAAACTGCCTGCGACCGGCTGAAAACCGATCCGGCCGTTTATGAAATCCTGAAGAGTCCGACCCGCGTGTTGGAAGTCAATTTCCCCGTCAAACTCGACGACGGCACGGTCAAAGCCTTCACGGGCTACCGTTCGCAACACAACAATGCCGTCGGTCCCTATAAAGGCGGCGTGCGCTTTCATCCCGGTGTGAATCTGGACGAAGTCAAAGCCTTGTCAATTTGGATGACCATCAAATGCTGCGTGGCAGGTATTCCTTACGGCGGCGGCAAAGGCGGCATTACCTTGGATCCGCGCGATTATTCCGAGGCGGAACTGGAACGCATCGCCCGAGCTTATTCCGAAGCCATTTCTCCGCTCATCGGCGAGAAAATCGACATTCCCGCACCTGATGTGAACACCAACGGCAAAATTATGTCGTGGATGGTGGATGCTTATGAAAACGTGGTGAAACATTCCGCGCCGGGCGTATTTACCGGAAAACCGGTTGAGTTCGGCGGCTCTTTGGCGCGTACCGAAGCCACGGGTTACGGCGTGAACTTCGCCGCCGTCCAAGCCTTGGAAAAACTGGGCAAAGACGTGAAAGGCGCAACCTACGCCATCCAAGGCTTCGGTAATGTCGGTTACCACACAGGTTATTACGCGCACAAAGCCGGCGCGAAAGTCGTTGCGGTTTCTACTGTCGATGTTGCCATTTACAACGAAAACGGTTTGGATATGGAAGCTCTGTTTAAAGAGTTCCAAGAAAAAGGCTTCATCACCAACGAAGCCGGTTACGGCAAGGAAATTACCAACGCCGAACTTTTGGCTTTGGATGTGGACGTACTTGCCCCTTGCGCGTTGGAAAACCAACTGACTTCCGAAAACGCTGGTAAAGTCCGCGCGAAAATCGTGGTTGAAGGCGCAAACGGCCCGACTACTCCAGAAGCCGACGTTATTTTGCGTCAAAACGGCGTATTGGTCGTGCCCGATATTCTGGCGAACTGCGGCGGCGTGGTCGTTTCCTATTTCGAGTGGGTGCAAAACCTGCAAGGCTATTATTGGGAGTTTGACGAAGTTCAGGAAAAAGAAACCGTCGTCCTGCGCCGCGCGTTCCGCGATATTTGGAACTTGGCTCAAGAATACGATGTCGACCTGCGTACCGCTTCTTACATGATGAGTATCCGTCGTGTTGAAAAAGCGATGAAGCTGCGCGGTTGGTATTGATGTTTGAACAAAAAATGCCGTCTGAAGCCTTCAGACGGCATTTTTGTGTGGACGGAATGAATGGTGCGGATGACCGATTTGGAAGGTTAAAGTCGAGTAGTTCGCCTGTTTTTGGCACACGCTTTGATCGGGGAAGTCGGCTTTGTGTTCGACACTGGCTTTCCAAAAGCCTTGGCGCAAGGGGATGATGTCTACTTCGCCTTTGCCGTCTGTGCTGTCGGAGAAAGCCTGTGCTTCGGTGCTGATAAATAAGTTATTGTCTGATATATGGTTTTTGAGAAATGAAAAAGTCGGTTGGGTGTAACGGGCTTGTCTGATAAGATGGCAAAATTTTTGAATGGAGAGAAAAGATGCCCTATGTCAATATTAAAGTAACCGGTGGTAAGGAAGCGCCGAGTACGGAGCAGAAGGCGGAGCTGATACAAGGTGTAACGGAATTGTTGGGTCGTGTATTGGGTAAAAATCCTGAGACGACAGTGGTCGTTATCGATGAAGTGGATACCGATAACTGGGGCATAGGCGGCAAAAGTGTCAGCGAACGGCGCAAAGAGGGCAGGTGAAAAGCCTGAAAACCCTGCCCTGATGCTTTAAATTCCGCGTGAAAAAGAGTACATTCCCACCCATTGCCCAAAATTTACGGAACACATTATGGATAAGTTTCCCAAGTCTGCAAAGCTCGACCACGTCTGCTACGACATACGCGGGCCGGTTCACAAAAAAGCCCTTCAGTTGGAAGAGGAGGGCAACAAAATCCTCAAGCTCAATATCGGCAACCCTGCGCCGTTCGGCTTCGAAGCGCCTGATGAAATCTTAGTCGATGTCATCCGCAACCTGCCGACTTCGCAAGGCTATTGCGATTCGAAGGGATTGTATTCCGCACGCAAAGCCATCGTTCACTACTATCAAACCAAAGGTTTGCGCGATATTACGGTAAACGATGTCTATATCGGCAACGGCGTGTCCGAGCTGATTACGATGTCTATGCAGGCGTTGTTGAATGACGGCGACGAAATCCTGATTCCCGCGCCCGACTACCCTTTGTGGACGGCGGCGGCAACGCTTGCGGGTGGTACGGTACGCCATTATCTGTGCGACGAAGAAAACGGCTGGTTTCCCAACCTTGCCGATATGGAAGCCAAAATTACGCCCAAAACCAAAGCCATCGTCGTCATCAACCCCAATAACCCGACAGGCGCGGTGTACAGCAGGGAAATCTTGTTGGAAATCGCCGAACTGGCGCGCAAACACGGTCTGATTATCTTTGCCGACGAGATTTACGACAAAATCCTTTATGACGGCGCGGTTCACCACCACATCGCCGCGCTTGCCCCCGACCTTTTGACGGTAACGTTCAACGGTTTGTCCAAAGCCTACCGTGTAGCCGGATTCCGCCAAGGCTGGATGGTGCTCAACGGGCCGAAACATCATGCAAAAGGTTACATCGAGGGTTTGGATATGCTCTCGTCCATGCGCCTGTGTGCCAATACGCCGATGCAGCATGCGATTCAGACGGCATTGGGCGGTTATCAGAGCATTAACGAATTCATCTTGCCCGGCGGGCGGCTTTTGGAACAGCGCAACAGGGCGTGGGAACTGGTCAACCAGATACCTGGAGTGTCCTGCGTCAAACCGATGGGCGCGATGTATATGTTCCCGAAAATCGATACCGAAATGTACCGTATCCACGATGACATGAAATTCGTTTACGATTTGCTGGTGCGTGAAAAAGTCTTGCTGGTACAGGGAACGGGGTTTAATTGGATCAAACCCGACCATTTCCGCATTGTTACGCTGCCTTACGTCCATCAGATTGAAGAGGCGATGGGCAGGCTGGCAAGATTCCTGCAAACCTACCATCAGTAGGATTCTGATAAAAAATGCCGTCTGAAACGGAGATTCCCGTTTCAGACGGCATTTTCAACAGCAGGAACGAATCAGGCAAATTTCAGTCTGTCGCCGTCGGCTTCCACCCTGATTTCGCTTTCGGGCGCATAGTTTCCGGCAAGCAGCGCTTTTGCCAGCGGGTTTTCGATTTCCGACTGGATGGCGCGTTTGAGCGGACGTGCGCCGTAAATCGGGTCGAAACCGGCTTTGGCGATGATGTCCAGTGCGGCATCGGAAACAGTTAGGCGCAGGTTTTGTTTTTCCAAACGTTTTTCCAAGCCTTTGAGCTGGATTTTGGCAATGCTGCGGATGTTTGCCTGATCCAGTCCGTGGAACACGACCACTTCGTCGATACGGTTGATCATTTCCGGACGGAAATGTTCTTTCACATCCTCCATCACAACTTCTTTTACCGCTTCGTAGTCTTGAGTACCCATTTGTTGGATGTGCTGGCTGCCGATGTTGGAAGTCATCACAATCACGGTATTTTTAAAATCTACCGTCCTGCCTTGTCCGTCGGTCAAACGGCCGTCATCCAATACTTGCAGCAGGATATTGAACACGTCGGGATGGGCTTTTTCCACTTCGTCCAAAAGAATCACGCTGTACGGTTTGCGGCGGACTTGTTCGGTCAGGTAGCCGCCCTCTTCATAGCCGACATAGCCCGGAGGCGCGCCGATCAGGCGGGCAACGGCGTGTTTTTCCATGTATTCAGACATGTCGATACGGATGAGGTGGTCTTCGCTGTCGAACAGGAAGCCTGCCAATGCCTTACACAATTCGGTCTTACCTACGCCGGTCGGGCCTAGGAACAGGAAGCTGCCGTAGGGTTTGTTCGGGTCGGCAAGGCCTGAGCGGCTGCGGCGGATAGCGTCAGACACAGCACGCACGGCTTCGTCCTGACCGACCACGCGGCGGTGCAATACTTCTTCCATTTTCAGCAGTTTGTCGCGTTCGCCTTCCATCATTTTGGCAACGGGGATGCCGGTCATGCGCGATACGATTTCAGCCACTTCGTCCGCGCCGACTTCGGTACGGAAGAGTTTGTTTTGTTTTTTGCCGTCGGGGTTACTTTCCGCAGCTTGCAACTGTGCGCCCAATTTCGGCAACTCACCGTATTCGAGTTCGGACGCACGGGCAAAATCGCCTTGACGTTTGGCCTGTTCAATTTTGACTTTGATGTCGTCCATCTGTTTCTTGATGTCGGCAGTGCTGGAAGAGGCGGCTTTTTCTGCTTTCCAGATTTCGTCCAAATCGGCGTATTCTTTTTGCAGGCCGTCGATCTCTTCGTCTATCAGCTCCAAACGTTTTTTGCTGGCATCGTCGCTCTCTTTGGCAACGTGCATTTTTTCCATTTTGAGCTGGATAATGCGGCGGTCAAGTTTATCCATTTGCTCAGGTTTGCTGTCCAGCTCCATTTTGATGCGGCTGGCTGCTTCGTCGATCAAATCAATCGCTTTATCGGGTAGGAAGCGGTCGGTGATGTAGCGGTCGCTCAATTCCGCGGCGGCAACGATGGCGGGGTCGGTGATGTCGATGCCGTGGTGGATTTCATAACGCTCCTGCAAACCGCGCAAGATGGCGATGGTGTCTTCCACGCTGGGCTCGCCAACCAATACTTTTTGGAAACGGCGTTCGAGTGCCGCGTCTTTTTCGATGTATTGGCGGTATTCGTCCAAGGTGGTCGCGCCGATGCAGTGCAATTCGCCGCGTGCCAAAGCTGGTTTCAACATATTGCCTGCGTCCATCGCGCCGTCGGTTTTGCCCGCACCGACCAAAGTATGGATTTCGTCGATGAAAATCAGGGTGTTGCCGTCGTCTTTCGCCAAATCGTTCAACACGCCTTTCAAGCGTTCCTCAAATTCGCCGCGGTATTTCGCACCGGCAATCAATGCCGCCAAATCCAAAACCAGCAGGCGTTTGTTGCGTAGGGATTCAGGCACTTCGCCATTGACGATGCGTTGCGCCAGGCCTTCAACAATAGCGGTTTTACCCACACCGGGTTCGCCAATCAGCACAGGGTTGTTTTTGGTGCGGCGTTGCAGCACCTGAATCGCGCGGCGGATTTCATCATCACGACCGATAACAGGGTCAAGCTTGCCGTCGCGGGCACGCTGGGTCAGGTCGAGCGTATATTTTTTCAGTGCATCGCGTTGGTCTTCGGCATTGGCATCGTTCACGTTTTGTCCTCCTCGTACCGCGTCAATCGCGGCATTGATGTTTTGTTCGTTCGCACCGGCTTCTTTCAGGATTTTGCCGGTCGCATCGTTTTGCTGCACCAAGGCGAGCAGGAAAAGTTCGCTGGCGATATAGGCATCGCCGCGTTTGGTTGCGGCTTTGTCCATCAGGTTCAACACCGCCTGCAATTCACGGCTGGGCAGAATGTCGCCGCCCTGGCCGGACACCTTCGGCAAGCTGCTTAAATGTTGTTGCAAACGCTGTTTCACCTGCGGCACGTTCACGCCTGCATGAGCCAAGAGCGCGGCGGCTCCACTGTTTTGGTCGTCAAGCAGGGCTTTCAGTACAAAGCCCGCTTCCAGATAGCTGCTGTCCGCAGCCAACGCCAAACTCTGAGCTTCTGCAAGGGCTTGTTGGAATTTGGCGGTTAATTTGTCGTATCGCATTTTCGTTTCCTTTTCAAAATGTCCGCTGTCGAAGCCTATATGTGCATAATTGTGGATAACTCAAGCGTCAGATTTTAACTTTTCAGATTTAATTGCTTATCTTGTTGAATATGATTGAAATAAATTTTTTGATTTATGTGTATAACTTAATCTGTCCAATAGGGAAGCGTCCGATGCCGTCTGAACAAATATTGTGAATCGGGTATAATCGGCGCATCTTTATTCCCTTTCAGACGGCATTGATGCCGTAAGGACATTTTTATGAGCAAAAAACGAGTTCTGACCGGCGTAACCACCACCGGCATCCCGCATCTGGGCAACTACGTCGGTGCCATCCGCCCCGCCGTTCGCGCGGCGCAAAACCCCGATACCGAATCCTTTCTCTTCCTCGCCGATTACCACGGCATCATCAAATGCCACGAGCCGGAGATGATTCACCAATCCACCCAAGCTGTTGCCGCCACTTGGCTTGCCTGCGGACTCGACCCCGAGCGTACCACCTTCTACCGCCAGAGCGACATTCCCGAAGTGATGGAATTGAACTGGATTCTGACCTGCATTACCGCCAAGGGTTTGATGAACCGCGCCCACGCCTACAAAGCCGCCGTGCAGGCAAATGCGGAAAACGGGCAGGAAGATCCTGATTTCGGCGTGGAAATGGGTTTGTTCAGTTATCCGATTCTGATGACCGCCGACATTCTCATGTTCAACGCCAACGAAGTCCCCGTCGGCCGCGACCAAATCCAACACGTCGAAATGGCGCGCGACATTGCCGGCCGCTTCAACCACCGTTTCCAAGAACTCTTCACCCTGCCCGAAGTGAAAATCGATGAAAACGTCGAACTCTTGGTCGGCTTGGACGGACGCAAAATGTCCAAATCCTACGGCAACACCATTCCGCTTTGGGAAAACGACAAGAAAACCCAAAAATCGGTCAACAAAATCATCACCAATATGAAAGAGCCGGGCGAGCCGAAACAGCCGGACGAAAGCCCCTTGTTTGAAATCTACAAAGCCTTCTCCACGCCGTCTGAAACGGCGGAATTTACGCAAATGCTTGCCGACGGCTTGGCGTGGGGCGAAGCCAAAAAACTTTTGGCGGCGAAAATTAACGCCGAGCTGGCAGAACCACGCGAACACTACAACGAGCTGACCGCCGACCCTTCGCAAATCGAAGAGATTTTGCAGGCAGGCGCGCAAAAAGCGCGCAAAGAAGCACGCGAATTGTTGGACAAAGTACGCGATGCGGTCGGCATCCGTCCTTTGAAATAAACCCAATGCCGTCTGAACATCCATTGTCCGTGTTTCAGACGGCATTTTGAAACCATCAGGAGTGTGGAATGTTGAAAACATCTTTTGCCGTGTTGGGCGGCTGCCTGCTGCTTGCCGCCTGCGGCAAATCCGAAAATACGGCGGAACAGCCGCAAAATGCGGTACAAAGCGCGCCGAAACCGGTTTTCAAAGTCAAATACATCGACAATACGGCGATTGCCGGTTTGGATTTGGGACAAAGCAGCGAAGGCAAAACCAACGACGGTAAAAAACAAATCAGTTATCCGATTAAAGGCTTACCGGAACAAAACGTCGTCCGGCTGACCGGAAAGCATCCCAACGACTTGGAAGCCGTCAGCGGCAAATGTATGGAAACCGACGGAAAGGGCGCACCTTCGGGCTGGGCGGCAAACGGCGTGTGCCATACCTTGTTTGCCAAACTGGTGGGCAATATCGCCGAAGACGGCGGCAAACTGACGGATTACCTGGTTTCGCATTCCGCCCTGCAACCCTATCAGGCAGGCAAAAGCGGATATGCCGCCGTACAGAACGGACGCTATGTGCTGGAAATCGACAGTGAGGGGATGTTTTATTTCCGCCGCCGCCATTATTGAGGTATTCGGACATCCCGGAATATATTTGGGTTTTTCAAACCCTGCAGGAAAAAGTCCGCACCGTCGGGAAACTCAAAAGGAGGGGGATATGTGTTACAATTTTCCGAACTGTTTTCATAAAATAGTTTTCGGACGTGTTTCAATATGGCATTGATGCCGCCTTATTGTTCGAGAAAAAAACCTTTATATTTAATATAATGGGTTTTAACTAAACGGGAAACCGTTTTCTCTTCGGCCGATGGGCAAAATCAGCCGATTGATGGAACACGGTCCGATTTTTAAGCAAAACCTTAATCAACAACTCAAGAAGGATAAGACATGAAAAAATTATTGATTGCCGCAATGATGGCGGCTGCCTTGGCAGCTTGTTCGCAAGAAGCCAAACAGGAGACTAAAGAAGCGGCCCAAGCCGTTGAATCCGATGTTAAAGATGCTGCGGCTTCTGCCTCCGAATCTGCCGCTTCTGCCGTCGAAGAAGCGAAAGACCAAGTCAAAGATGCTGCGGCTGATGCAAAGGCAAGTGCCGGGGAAGCTGTAACTGAAGCCAAAGACGCGGCAGCCGAAACCAAAGAAGCGGTAAGCGAAGCGGCTAAAGACACTTTGAACAAAGCTGCCGATGCGACTCAGGAAGCGGCAGACAAAATGAAAGACGCCGCCAAATAATTTGTTGCTTTGGCAAAAATGATGAGATGCCGCTTGCCGGCAACCCAAATGAAACCGCCTGAAGATTTTCAGGCGGTTTTTGAGTTATATGCCCCTTGTTTTTTACGCCTGCATGACCGTGCAGGGAGGATGTGCCGCGCATATCGGGATGTTGCGGACAGGCAAATGCCGTCTGAACATCATTCAGACGGCATTTGTTCCGCAAGGTTCAGACGGCTTCAACTTTAAACGGCATATTGACTTTTTGCCATTGGACGCTTTCATATTCCAATGCGTCGGCAATCAGGGGGTGGCGTTCCAGCCATTCCTTGTCAATACGCAGGATGAAGCCGTGGCTTTCCGTATCCGTGCGCAACTGCATGTTTTTCGGGAAAGACAGGTCTTGACGTGAACGGCAGAACAGGGCGGCAAGGCGCAGGGACAAAACGGCATACCACAACATTTCGTTGGTGCCGATAATGCCGCCCATTTTTTTCATATCGCCGCGATGACCGATGACCAGTTGGGCAAGTATGGTCTGTTCTTTACGTGAGAAACCCGGCATATCGGCGTTTTCCAGGATGTAGGCGGAATGTTTGTGATATCCCGTGTGGGCGATGTCCAAACCGATTTCGTGCAGGCGCGCGGCTCGTCCGAGATATTGTTTCCAAAGGGCAAGCTCTTGGACGGTAACGTTTTTGACGTGGCAGAGGCTGTCCATAAAGGTTTGCGCGGTATCGGCAACGCGTTTTGCCTGATTGAGGCTGACGTGATAGCGGTGTTGGAATTCAGAAACCGTTTGTTCGCGCATGTCTTCGTTCAGCGCACGGCCTATCAGGTCGTAGAACACACCGTCCCGCAGTGCGGCTTCGGTTACGGTCATTTTATCGAGTTCCAATTCTTCAAATGCCGCCATCATCACGGCAAGCCCGCCGGCAAAGACTTCGATGCGTTCCGGTTTCAGGTTTTCAAATTTGGCCTTTTTGACCGAGCCGGCTTCGACGATACGTTCGGCAAGGGCGCGCATGCCTTTATAGGTAATGTCTGCCTCTTGCGGCAATTCGGCGGCAAGCACGTCGCGGATGGATTTTGCCGAACCCGATGTGCCGACGGCGAAATCCCAACCTTCGCGCTTCATGTTTTTGCTGATGCGTTGGATTTCGTTGCGGGCGGCAGAAATGGCAGATTGGAAGTCTTTGGCGGTGATTTTGTTTTGGAAGAAGCGCAGGCTGTAGGTAACGCAGCCTAAAGGCAGGCTTTCGGTAATGTCGGGGCGCAGGGTTGAACCGATAATGAATTCTGTCGAGCCGCCGCCGATGTCGATAACCAGCATTTTGCCGCCTTCTGGGGGAAGGGTGTGGACGACGCCGGTATAAATCAGCCGGGCCTCTTCGCGCCCGGCGATGATTTCGATGGGGAAACCCAGTGCCGCTTCGGCTTTGGGAAGGAAATCTGCGATGTTTTTGGCGACGCGGAATGTATTGGTTGCCACGGCGCGTACCTGTTCGGGACGGAAGCCGCGCAGGCGTTCGCCGAATTTTGCCAGGCAGTCCAAAGCCTGTTCTTGGGAGGCGGCACTCAGGTTTTTCTGTTCGTCCAGACCGGCGGCGAAGCGCACCATCTGTTTGAAGGAATCGATGACTTTCAACTGTCCGTTGTTGTTTTCGCAAATCTGGAGGCGGAAACTGTTGGAACCTAAATCGACGGAGGCAAGGACGTTTGCGGGATTGGTGGTCATGGCTGATACCGGTGGGGAAAATGCAATGTTACTCTGCCGGTATGGGCGTTGACAATAAATGATGCGGCTGTTTTTGATTCTGCTCACGGATGTTGCCGACGGTATGTTTCCGACAGCAAAAAATGCCGTCTGAAAAACGTTCGGACGGCATTTTTGCGCTTATTTGAAATCCTTTTCCACACTCATGAAAATCTGCGTGTTTTTGCGTGTGTAAAAACTTTTCATATTGCTGTCGATTTTCAGATAGCGGAAATTGAGTTGCGGCGTAAATCCCTTCCAAGAGATTTTGTCGTGCCACAACGACAGGTTTGCCTGATATTCGCGGTCTTTGCGCGGGAAGCGGTACACAATGGTCCCGGGTGCGTCAAACGTCCTGCGGGTATAGCGCAGGTTTGCCCGCAGACCCAGCCCGCCGTCGAACGTTTTGACCGCGCCGACACGCAAACCCTTGCGGATGGAAGCCTGTTCCGCCTCCTTCGTCAAGTCGTGCGACCAGTCCGCACCGCCGTAAAGCAGCCAGTCTTTCGGCGCGGAATACATCAGCGTCGCGCCCGCCAGCGGCATATGGCTGTCGTATCGGGCGGCGGTGCGGTCTTCCTGATAACGCTTCCACATATTGCCCGCGTTCAGCGTCAACCGCCAGCGTTCGCTCAAGCGTTGGGAGAAATCGGCATTGAAGCCGCCGACGAAATTGTATCGGCTGCCGCCTAAGAGGTTTTGCTCGATAAACGGCACGATGCCGAACGAGCGCGTTACTGAACGGTTTTTATAGCCGAGCGACAGGCGCAGGCTCTGTTCGCTGAAATCTTTGTTATCCCAATAGTGCACGCCGCCGCCGCTGATGTCGCCGTAGAGGAAATGATGCCCGCCCGCATTGATTTCGCGCGACACGCCCAAGCCGTAGCGCAAACCGTGTGCCTTTTGCGGCAGGCTGTCGGCGGTTTTCGTCCAGCTTCTGCCTGCAAATTCAATCGTTTTTTCGGATGAAGCGTTGTTCACATTGTCCGTTTGTTCGTATTGCAGCGACACATCGGGCTTCCAGCCTTGAGCCTTGTCTATGGCGGCAAGATAGCGGTCGGCAAGCTGCTGCATCGGCGGCTGCAAATCGGGTTTCGCCCGATCCAATTCCGCCTTCGCCTCGCGGTACTGTTTGTTTTCAAACAGCATCACGCCCAAATCGAAACGCGGATACGCCAAATCGGGCTGTTGCGCCAAAATGCCGCGATACAAAGCCACCGCCTCGTTATGGCGCAACTGGCTGCGGCGCAAACCGCCCAGCGCGTAATCGTGCAGAACCGGATTGAAATCCGGCAGGGCGCGGTAGCTTTCCAGCAGCGTTTGCAGCGTGTCCCAATCACGGGCGACGACGGCGCGGTTGATCTGCTCTTCCAAACCCGCAAGAGAGGCATTGCCGTCTGAAACGGCTTCGGCGGCTTCTCCGGCTGCAAGGGTTTCAGACGGCACGGACGCACCCGTACCGAAAGCCGCCTCGTTGGAAAACTTCTTATGTGTTGCCACAGGCTTGATTTCGGTCTCTTCCGACTCTCCGGCAGGAGCAACAACAGGCGCGGCAGCCCGCTTCGGCGCGGCACGCTGTAACAGGCGGAAGGCATTGTCGATCTGTTCGTCAAAAGATGGGGCATAGGAAGCAAGCGGCAGAACCGGCATTTCTGTTTCGCCAGACCTTTCAAGCCTTTCGGCAGGCACTATCCTATCGTCGAATTTGCCGTCCACGAACACCTGTTTCGACACGGGTATAGGTAAGACGGGCGTTTCGGAAACGGCCGCCGTCGGCACGGACAAAAGAAGCAAAGCAAATTTTTTCATAAGTCAAACAGTTTCAGGGCAAGGGACCGGACGGGCAAACCGCGCAGTCAAATGGTCGAAATGCCGTCTGAAAGACCGTTTCCGGTTTCAGACGGCATTTGTATCAGGCGGGGTTAATGCGGACGGGAGCCGGCAAAGCCGATGCTATTTGTACCCTGAGTAACCGCACCGACGATTTCTTCAGCGTTAGGACCGAAGAAGCCGAGTTTGTAATTAGAACCTTCGATGCCGTGTCCCTTAATTACTGTGTTATCGAATTCGTTGGTATGGCTGAATTCTTTGATAGGCGCTTCACTCAGAGTGATGTCGGTTTTGCCGATTC
This sequence comes from Neisseria polysaccharea ATCC 43768, assembly GCA_000176735.1. Lineage (GTDB taxonomy): Bacteria > Pseudomonadota > Gammaproteobacteria > Burkholderiales > Neisseriaceae > Neisseria > Neisseria polysaccharea. The sequence goes on from ADBE01000037.1 coordinate 69,451, forward strand.
CGGTAATTTCGCCTTTGCCGTTTTTTTTCTCGAAATCAACTACATAAGACAAAGCACCTTGTTTTTCGCCATCGGTTGCAATACCTGAGTAGCTAAATTTGCCCGCAGCTGGCAGGATTTTGGTAGCAGAACCTTTCACAACCAAATCAACGTCATCATCGACATCCAAGTTTCTCTTGATACCGGACGGGTCTTTTTCGATTCTTTCCAGTTCGGAAAGACCGGCAATTAAAGAATAATTTTGACGGTAGATATGTGCCTGACCTTTTGAAATCAGCTCGTAATTGTCCCCGCCGGCTTTAACACGTGCTGTGGTTACAGTATCCACTTTTTGAACCTTGTTTTGTGCCGGTACGACATCAAACAAATTGATATTGCTGCCCTTGGAGGAGACGCTGCCAACCTGCTGGGTAACTGATGCCAACTCAACCTCTGTAGGTTTGAATCCCTTATTGACTGCCCAACTGTCGACAGCTTTCCTTACATCATCTTTTACGCCGTAAAAAGAACTGACAACCGCGCCTTGTGTTGCCACGCCAGGACCGGAAACTAAAGAGTTGTTGCCGTTGTTGGCAGTACCGTTGCTGCTGCACGCCGCCAAACCCAAGGCAATCATGCTCAATGAGAAAACTTTGTTCAAAGTCATCATAAATCCCCAAAATTTCAGAAATTAAGTAAATAAGTTTATGGTTGTGTAAACCGCTTCCCATTATGCCCATATTCACTTTTGCTGGCAACTAAATTGTTAATACTATCAATTATTCTGTTTAAAGAAAGCAACAGTCGGCTATTCATAATCCGCCATTATGCATACCGAACAAGATAAAACCGATTTCAGCGAACGTTTGAAAACAGCAATACGCCTCGCGGGTTTGGACGAGCTGTCCAATGCCAGCCTCGCCAACCGCTTCAACCTGCGCCATCCCAATCAGCCTGTCAGTACGCAGGCGTTCCACCATTGGCTGGTCGGCAGGTCGATTCCGACTCCGGATAAAATCGAGACGCTGGCAAAATGGCTGGATACCAGCGCGGAATGGCTGCGCCACGGCAGGCTCTCCGGCACGGAAGGTGCGGCTTCGCCGCAAGAAGCCCTGCTGTTGAAATATTTCCGCCTGCTGCCGCCCGAAAAGCGTAATGCGCTGATGGTGCTGCTGCACCATCCGGACGACGGATAACCGGTGAAAACGGGAAATGCCCGGGCGGTATTGTCTGTTCCTGTTTGGACAAGCGTTCTTGGGGGCGGTAAAATCAAGATTTGCCCGAAAAGGGCAGGGCGATATGCCGCGCTTGGATTTTGTGCGTGGTTTTCGCGTTGGAAGCAATCATTGTCTGTTTGAATATTTAATGCCGTCCGAAACATTCGGACGCGCCTCCATTCCCTATGAAAAAACCGACCGATACCCTACCCGTCAATCTGCAACGCCGCCGCCTGTTGTGTGCCGCCGGTGCGCTGTTGATCAGCCCGCTGGCAAAAGCCGGCGCGCAACGTGAGGAAACGCTTGCCGACGATGTGGCTTCCGTGATGAGGAGTTCCGTCGGCAGCGTCAATCCGCCGAGGCTGGTGTTCGACAATCCGAAAGAGGGCGAGCGTTGGCTGTCCGCGATGTCGGCACGTTTGGCAAGGTTCGTCCCCGACGAGGAGGAGCGGCGCAGGCTGCTGGTCAATATCCAGTATGAAAGCAGCCGGGCCGGTTTGGATACGCAGATTGTGTTGGGGCTGATTGAGGTGGAAAGCGCGTTCCGCCAGTATGCAATCAGCGGTGTCGGCGCGCGCGGTCTGATGCAGGTTATGCCGTTTTGGAAAAACTACATCGGCAAACCGGCGCACAACCTGTTCGACATCCGCACCAACCTGCGTTACGGCTGCACGATTCTGCGCCATTACCGCAACCTTGAAAGGGGCGACATCGTCCGCGCGCTTGCCCGTTTTAACGGCAGCTTGGGCAGCAATAAATATCCGAACGCCGTTTTGGGCGCGTGGCGCAACCGCTGGCAGTGGCACTGATTTTGAACCCGCGCCGCAACCGAAATACGGCGAATCCTGTATAATCCGAAAATCTGTTCACTGGAAGTTCAGACGGCATTGCAACTGTTGATGCCGTCTGAAAAAATATGATGGCAAGAGATAACCGCATCCAAATGTTTCCGCACGAATGGCGCGCCAGTACGACGCTTTCCGGCGTGTACGCGCTGCGTATGCTGGGTATGTTCCTCGTGCTGCCCGTATTGGCGGTGTATGCCGCCTCGCTGCCCGGCGCGGAAGACAACAAAACGCTGGTCGGGCTGGCAATGGGCATTTACGGGCTGACACAGGCTCTGCTGCAACTGCCTTTGGGCATCGCTTCCGACAAGTTCGGGCGCAAGAAAACCATTTATGTCGGGCTGATTGTGTTTGCAGCGGGCAGCTTTCTTGCCGCCGCCGCCGATACGCTGCCCATGCTGGTCGCCGCACGCGCTATACAGGGTGCGGGAGCGGTCAGTGCGGCGGTTACCGCGCTGCTGGCGGATTTGACGCGCGACGGTGTGCGTACCCGCGCAATGGCGATGATCGGTTTGAGTATCGGTTTGACTTTTTCGGTCAGCCTCGTCGTTGCCCCTGTGATTGCCGACGCGGTGGGCGTACGCGGCTTGTTTCTGCTGACCGGCATTCTGACCGTCATCAGTATCGGCGTGGTGGCGTTTATGACTCCCGACCCGGAGGTTTCCAAGCTGCACGAAGATACGCAGGCACAGCCTTCGCGCATAGGCGAAGTTTTGAAAAACCGTAGGCTGCTGACGCTCGATTTCGGCATTTTCGCCCTGCACGCCGCACAAATGGCATTGTTTACCGCGCTGCCTTTCGCGATGACCCAGCTCGGTTTGGAAAAAATCCAGCATTGGAAAGTCTATCTGCCCTCGACCATTACGGGCTTGGTGGTGATGGTTCCGCTGATTATCGTCGGCGAGACGCGCAACAAGCTCAAACAGGTTTTTGTTTTGGGTATCGTCTGTATTGCGGCGGCGCAGCTCGGTTTGCTGTCCGGTATGCGCTCGGTGGGTCTGATTACCGCTTATTTGGTTGTTTACTTTATCGGTTTTAATGTGTTGGAAGCCAGCCTGCCGTCTATGGTTTCCAAAATCGCACCGTCTGACCTGAAGGGTACGGCGATGGGCGTGTATAACACGATGCAGTCGCTCGGACTGTTTGCCGGAGGTGCGGCAGGCGGTTTGCTGTTTCAAAAATACGGCTTTTCTGGCGTGTTTGCCTTTTGCAGCATATTGATGCTGCTGTGGCTGGTAATTGCCGTTTTATCGCCTGCGCCCAAGCCCGTCAAAAACCTCAGTTACCCTGTCGGTGGTGTGTGGCAGGGCAATCGGGACGGATTGCAACGCGCCCTGTTGCAACTCGAAGGCGTGGAAGACATCGGTTTCAGTTTCGACGGGCAGACCGTCTATCTCAAAGTGTTGCAGAAGGGTTTCGATCAGGCTGCCGCTGAAAAAATCATCACAGGAGTTTAAAAAATGTCATTGAATAAAGTCATCCTCATCGGTCGCCTCGGACGCGATCCCGAAGTGCGCTATATGCCCAACGGCGAGGCGGTGTGTAATTTCAGCGTCGCCACCAGCGAAACTTGGAACGACCGCAACGGTCAGCGCGTGGAGCGCACCGAGTGGCACAACATCACGATGTACCGCAAACTGGCGGAAATTGCCGGCCAATACCTCAAAAAAGGCGGGCTGGTTTATTTGGAAGGCAAAATCCAAAGCCGCAAATACCAAGGCAAAGACGGCATCGAACGTACCGCTTACGATATTGTCGCCAA
>ADBE01000036.1 GCA_000176735.1 Neisseria polysaccharea ATCC 43768
ACCCGAATCCGAAAGCGGCTTGCCGTCGCGGTATTTTAGCCCCAACCATTTCGGACGGCCTGCGTAGCGGAAATTGAGCTTGACCGCCGTGTGCATGGTTTCGGACAGTCGGCGCATCAGCAGGTAGCGGTTTTCGATCCCGTTGCCAAGCCGCTCGATTTGGTTTAGGACGACAAAGATATTGTCTATTTTGACATCAATCATGGTATGATTCCTTATAGGCGTTGGAAAAGCGGTGATAATCTCGATACCGCAGCCTGCCCTTTAGGGTGTCCGAGAGCGTGTGCAAGTGAATTCGAGCCTTGCCCAACGTCTATTTCAATACTTCCTTCTTCGCCATAAATTTGGCAATCTCTTTGTCGTTACTGATTCGGTACGACTGTAGATAAATCTCATCCACCTCCTTAATATATTTTAAAACTGCCCACAATGCCGAGCCTTTATAGCGAGCTGTGAAAATCAATTCACGATTGTCGCGGATGACATGTTCAGGGTTTTGCAGCATATCCGGCAAAAAAGCATAGTAGGAGTCATCGAAATTCTGCCCCTCACGGCTGTCTACCTGTTTAACCAACGTATCATCAGACAGCCACACCGTCGCTCGTGTCATACCTGCCAATTCTTGCGTTTCCTTGCTCAATACACCCGCAGCAAATTTAAGCTGTCTTGATAGCGCGTTTCGGATTTTGATTTTCTGCTCTTTATCGGGCTTGCCATCAATATCCAAACGTTGCTTGACTTCATAAAACTCTTTTTCAAGCTGTTTAAAGCTGGTTTTAAAATCCGCGCCACCCATTTCCGCTTTGGCAAATTGATGCGCCAGCGCGCGGTCGTACTTGTCTAAATCGGGGCGGTAGTTCATTCGCCCGGCGTTGTAGCCGAAGCCTTTGTCAGCTATGTAGAGGCTGCCGTCCGGGGCTTTGTAGGCAGTCGTCGGGTAGCTGTCGCCTTTTTTGTTGTAGATTTTATGGGTCTCGACCAGATTGTCCGCCGTGCTTTGCCCGACAATCCGCCCCTGGCGTTCCACATCCCACTCCGACAGTGCGATGACCGAGCAGCGGCAGTTGTAGCCGTTGGGCGGGTAAAACGTTGCCCAAAACGGGTCGTCGTAGCGGTACACCAGCCCGTCTATTGCCGAATGCGCCGGACGTGTGCGGCTGTCGCCTACCGCGTCATACATCCAATAAGGTCGTGCATCAATATTTGCCATATATCCTTGATATTGACCGGCGTTGTAGGCAGTTTGCATGTTGGTACGGTAAATCGTCTCCAACCTCCGCGGCGAACCGAATACCTCGCCGGTGGCTGGGTCGATGATATCCTTACCGTTATGCCCGTTCGGATGCAGCCAGCCCTTGTTGCTGAGCAGATTCAAGATACCTTTTCGCCAATCGTCAAACGACTGTCCACTTTTTGCCGATTCAACCATCGAAGTTTTGATGTCGTTGAGCATATCCAAGTCGGTCATGCGGGCAATCGTATAGACTTTGGCAATTTCGGAGGCTGTCAGATTGCGGTAGCTCTCCGCCGTAACCTTTTTACTTTCCAGCCACTCGATTGCCTTTTTTGGCGGCAGACTTAAGGCAAATCCCAAATCAGGCGCGGGCATGGTCTTGTCCCAAAATATCGCTGATAAACAAGGCCTGCTGCATATAGGTACGCAGTTTCGCGTTGTCCAAATTCGGATAAAGCGCATTCAGTGCGGCATCTGCCTCCTCGTAGCTGTTGCAAGCATTAAGTGCGGCAACCGCCTGACGCACAATCGGGTTGAGCTGAGAATTGAAATCGGGCTCAACCAGCGCGTCATCCAACGCGCCGTCCAATATTTCCTGATGCCTGCCCGTAGCCTTAGATGGTACGGTGTGGGCGGATAAAGCCGCCAATGCAGTTCTGTTTACCGGATTGTCCGGTACCTGCCGCACCAACACAGCCTCACCCTCCTGCACATCTGGAATGACCAGTTTGTCGCGCACCCAGCTTTCGGGGATTTGTACGCCGACATCCACCAGTTTCGGGATAGCGTCGGCAAAGACCGCGATGTCTTTCGGCTCGCGCGTGTCAAATTCAAATTTCGGCACGCGGTTTGGGTCGGCATGGGGATAGTTGATTTGCAGGAACGGTCCGATGATTTGGCTTGTGATGGTTTGCGCCACCTGTTTTGCGTCCGACACCAGCAAATCGCGGCGTACCTCGTTGTGGATATTGCCCAGCGCGTTGGTGCTGGATTTTCCGTCCGCACCGCTGGTTAGCGTTTGCCCCAAAATCAGCCGCGCCGCCGATTTTTCGCACCAGTCGGCCATCTGCAAAAACGGATTGCCGGCGGAAGTCATGCCGTTTGCCGCGTTGTGCAGCTCGATTTCCATACCTTCGGGCATGATGCCCGCCGCGTTGTGGCCGATTTCCGCCACCGCCCGAAGCAGGGTGTTTTTTTCCTCCTTGCTTGCACCCGCGCCGTATTTGCCGATGCGGATGGGCATGCCGTATAGCTCCAAAAACTCGGCAAAATCGTGGACGGCGTAGTGTTTGAACATATACAGCCAGGAAAGCGTGCGGAAAAGCCCGTTGCGCGCCTGCTGGACGCTGCGCGATTTTTGGGTATGGATGACCCAGCCCAGCGGCCACAACGCTTCGCCTTCCGGATTTTCGCGGGTACGCAGCAGCAGCCCGTCGTCTTTGTCCCATTTGAACCAGCTTTGCGGGCGGTGGATAAAGTTTCGGGGTAGGTAAAGGCCGTCTGAAAATACCCACTCGACCTCCAACGCAGAAAATCCGTGCCCAACCGCGTCCATCAAATCCATAATCAGGTCTTCGAGGGTAGGCAGGCTGTCCATCATTTCGTAGGCTTGGTCGGACAGCTTTTCTTCTTCGGGCGTCGCATTTCGCGGCGGGGCGACGCGCCAGTTGAGCGTCAGCAGCGCGCGTTTGCGCGTCCCCATATTTGCCGCGATGTCGCTGTCGCGCTCCTCAATGTCCGCGAAAAGCTCGTGTTGGGCTCGGATGTCGCCGTTTTCCGCGTCCTCGAAGAGGGCGCGCATTTTTTGAGGCGTAATAAAATTGGACGGATGTTCGGCGATAACTCGACCGGTCGCCGTAATTTGAGCCACGTCCGTCTGCAATGCAGCTTCGGGCTTTTGGATTTTAGTTTTATTGTCCTTTTTTGCCATTATCGGCTCCATTTACTTTTTATCTCGTCATCAAAATCCTTATCGGTAGGGCTTTGCCATTCTATCGGCACACAATTCGCCACCGCCCCCGACCAGAGCATATGCACGGCATCAGGACCATCATCATGATCAGCCTTTGGAAAATGGCGGAACTGCTGTATCAGCGTCTGTTGGCTCTCATTCAACAGAATCAAACCGTTCGCCATGTGAGGCTGCAAAGTCTCAATCCGCAAGAGCTTGTCCGATACCGGCTTGACCGCCCGCGCCGGGACAGGTATTCCACGCGCCGCGCTGCGCTTGACCAGCTCGTCTTTCAAAAATTCCTGAAACTGAACCGTCTCAATAAACCACAGTTTGCAACGATATTGACGGTGCAATCTGATAACGTCCTCAATAATCAAATCAGGGAGACGTTTTTTAATCTGAGCTTCCACGACATACAGTTTGCCGGTTTCACGTTGATAACCGCCAATGATAATCGCCGACGGGTCACGGCTCGCCCCCGCTTTACCCAGCGACGGGTCGAGCGCACCGAAATACACCAAATCGGACGGCAGGTCGTTCCAAAACTTCATCGACTTGGCAAACGGCGCATCTTCGCCGCTGACCGGGTCGTTTTGATATTCGCTGTCAAACGTCGCATGACCGTCACGGGCGCGGATTTTCATCAGCGCGAGTACGCCACGCGCCGCCCAAGAAGTGACTGCGCCGCGCTCCATCTCGTCTTTGTTTGCCTGATAAAACGCCTCGGCCACAGTCTCGCCGTCGTTTCGGAAAAGTTCTTCCCATCTGTCCCACAAATCCATGCGATCAGGCCAGCGTTTCATCGCCTTAAACTTAACACCCCGCCAAAACGGGTTATTCAAAGTGCGGTTCAGCACACTGTCGTAATGCAAAATCGTGCCGATATAGATCACATCGTATTTCTGACCGACCCCGCCCAAAGGCAATACCGTTTTAGTCAGCCACGCATTGAGCTTGTCGCGCTGTTCCGGGTTGCGGACTTGCTCGTCATTCTCAATATCGTCCAAAACAGTTAAGTCAGGACGGTAAGGGCCGTGACGCAAACCGCGCAGCTTTTTACCGCTACCGGCCACTTGGACTTTAACGTCATTGGCCGTCACAATCGTACCGGCCTGCCATACACGGCCCTGCCCGCATACTTCCGGAAAGTCGGTTTTCAAGCGCGGGTTAAATTCAAGTTCCGCCTTGATGGCTTCCAGCATCGGATACGCCTGGTCTATGCTGTCCATCACAATAACGGCATAATGTTTTTGACCGGTCACAATACACCACAGCGTAAACAACTGAGTAACCTGCGTCGACTTACCCTCGCCACGCGGCGCACCCACCGCCTCATTTTCCCCTTTGGGGGAGCGGATAATCTCCGGCAGACGGCTGAATAAAAACGCATGCAGTTCGGATTTTTCTGGGGAGCGGATATAATGGGGGAAGTAGGTATTTACGAAATATTCGTAACCGCCTATCGGGTCAAATACCTTGGCACGGCGTGCAGCAACAGCCTTGGGCGACGCATCGAAGCCGTCCACTTCCGCTTCGATAACTTGGCGCAGGCTGGCGGCCAGTTCGGCAAGGGATTTGAGGAAATCTTTATTTTTCATAAGGGCAAAAAATGAAATCGATTGATTTAGAAATATCCAAACTGTTAGATGCGGGCAAATACACGCCGTCTGAAATACAAGATTTATTGGAGGAGCAAGGCTTTAAAATTTCACTGAAAGAATTAGCCGATCATCTAGAACAATTGGTTGCAATTGGTGTTGTTGGTAAATATTCTGATGACACGTTTACTTCACGATTAAATTAACTGAAAACTAACCAAACTTCTTCTCCACTTCCGCCCCAAACGGCTCCAATACCTCCACAAAGGCAGGCAAATGTTTGGGGTGTTTTTCTTGCACAAACGCCATCAAGAACTCAATCAATTCCAAAGCCGTCGCCAGTTTTGACGTTTCCGGCATCACACGGGCATTGGCGGATACGGTTTTGGTAAACGCATCGGCAAGGCTGGCCAACAGCTTGGCACGGTCGGACGGCGGCAAATCTTCGGTACTCGAATCCTGCAGCATCGTCATCGTGCTGTTGTACTGCACCATAAAACCGGCCAACATCGCACGGCTCAAATCCTCAATACCGCCACCGGCCAAAGTGTAAGCGGCGCGCATCTTATCCCAGTCGTCGCCTTTTCCTTATCCGCACGTTTCCACGCACGCGCAGTGGCCTGCGGGATTTCGCACATCAAGGCCGCCGTTTCCAAAGTTTGCTCGCCGCTCACATAGAGCCGGCGTAACTTTTCACGGATTTCTTGCGGGTGAGCCATAATTACAGTCCCATTTTCGCTTTAAGCAATTCCCAGCCGACCGTAATCACGCCGCCGCCCAGTGCGCCGAATGTGATGGCCGTGCGTTTCGTGTCTTGGCGGATTTGTGCAATTTCCGCCTGCATTTCCTTCTGATTTTTCAGAGTCTGATCAGTCTTGTTTTCAATACGCGCCAAGGCTTCCAAAATCGGGTCGCTCATGATTTGTCCGCTTTCCTGTCCAGTTTTTCGTTTACTTTTTCCAACTTGTTTTCGATGCGCCCCAAAGAAGCCGCAATATTGTCGCGGTCTGCCTTGGCATCCTGCTTGGTGTGGTACGAGAGCTTGACTTCGTGAAGCTCCTCTTTAAGGTCGTCGATACGCTTGTCCGCCTCTTTCAGACGGCCTGAAATGCCGTTGACCCAAAACCAAAATGCCGCCGTCGCAATCGGCCACAGAGTCCTAAAACCAAATTCAAAGTCCATTTAAAACCCCTTTAAACCGGCACATCGCCAAATACGATACGGACGGAGTAGCCGTCAGGGCGATTGCTGGAAATTTCGAGTCCATCTCCATCGTTACAAACGCAGTAATACGCCGAAATCGTCTGCCAAACTGCACGCTTAAAGGTGTCGTAGTTTGTATTTGGATATTCAAGGTTAAACGTCGTCTGAAAATCCTTATCCATGCGTACCGCGTACTCAATGCCTGCCTTATCCAACAGATCGGAAACATGAATGACAAACGGCTCTTGCTCGCGTGCGCGGCTCAATCCCAGCTCTAAATCCGCATGGCGGCAGGCGACCATGCGTTGCACCAAATCACGATAAGTCGTCATCGCGTGCCCTCCGAACCGTCAACTGCTGCTTGACTGTTGACCCAATCGCGCCAAGCCTGATTTTGGTTTTCCAGCTCCGAAACATAGCCGCCAAACTCAGCGGCGTGTTCCAACAGCGTTGCCGTCTTGCCGTCTTTCGGCGGATTCGGGCGTACCGGCGCAACCATCAACGCAGCGGGCGGTGTCGGCATGACCGCCTTTTCGACAACCTTAATTTCCGTAGCCGAGGGCGCGCTTGTAGAGCTGCAGGCCGTGATGGCCAAAGCCGTCAATACAACCGCCGCTTGCATTTTTACGGTCTTGAGTAAGGACATTTTCAATTTCCTTTTATTTTCCGTTTTCAGACGGCTGACTTCCGCCTGTTTTTTCGCCAATGCCATGCCAACAGCGTGCGCCTTTACTTCATATTTTTTCGCTTCCGCGCGCGCCAGTTCCAGTTCGAGCGCATAGTTTTGAGCCGACAACAGCAGGGCTTGCGCTTTGTCTTTTTCCATCTTGTCAATGACCGCCTGCTGCTTCGCAAAAGCCGACTTGTAGCCTTGATGGTGCGACACCGCCAAGAGAGTGCCGACAAGCGCGATGATGGCAATCGCCTGCAGGTTATTCACCGGCAGTTTCACGAGATTCATTCTCGACCTCCTGACGTTTGACGCTGACAAACGAGCGCGCCACCGCATAGCCGCCGACAATGCCCAAATACACCGCCCAAATCTCCGCCGATGGGTCGGGCAACATCACAAATTTAAACGTCCCCGCTGCGCAGGCAACGTTTGCCCACAGTTTCGAGTGCGACACATTGCCTGTCGCCGGGTTTTTAAAAATATCCAAAATACGCATTGCTATTCCACACTTTTGGTTTGCAGGTGCCGTTTCAGCATTTCCCGATAATTGGCCAGTTCGCCCTCCGCAAATTCAAACGCCGCCAAATCAGCCCGTTCGCTTGCCTCACGGCTTTTGGCCGACCACAGCCCAATCATCTTTTCGTAAAACTCAACCTGTCCCATGATTAACGACGATTCTTGCGTTTGCGCGCCGCGCGTTTCGCGGCTGCCACGCCTGAGTTTCTTAAATTTGGGCGTGGATAGGTGTGTATCGGACGAACATTTGGCATCTGTATAAGTGCGCGGTTTACCTGCTCATTACTAGGATTTTCTCCAATCAATTTTGTAAGAAAATAGGAAGCAGCTTCTTTCAATTTACCAATAATATTCATACTCTTGCCGCCCCCAATTCCATCGCAATCGCGTCCGCAATCGCGCGGCAGATGCCCCATTTAGTCGTCTTAAACAAGGCCAAATCAGTGTCGTTGCTGATGAAAAAAGGCTCAAACACAATGCCGCCGGCCTGCGCATAAGCCAGGCGCGAATGCTGGCCCGCATTGTCGGGTTTAAAGCCGTCTTCGCCGCGCAGTTTCCAGCCGGTTGCCTTGGCAACAGCCTTACTCAATACCTGACACCAGCGTTTGTTTTTCGGCGTACTCAACGCCTCAATGCCCGTAGCTGCTTTACCGGCCGCCGCGTTGGTATGGAACTCAATCGCCACATCCGAGCCGCGAATCAGTTTTACGGCTTCACGCAGCGGCATATTGCCTTTGCCTGTGCCGTCGGTTTTAACGGTCAAGCCGTAGTCATCGCGCAAGATAGATGCCACGATGTTGCGCATATCCTGCGCCAAGTCCGCCTCACGGTCGCTTCCGTTGACCGCGCCCGGGTCGGTGTTGCTGTGTCCGGCAGTCAGACAAACAATTTTGCTCATTAAAGCCTCCCTCAAAATCAGATTAAAATGCACTTTCAGAGGCTTACATTTTCAAACGGCATGGCTTTTGCAGCGGTCGAAACAGTGTCAGTAGGCAACAAAAAGGCCGTCTGTTGTTCAGACGGCCTTGGCATGATTCAACCTTATTTGATTTTCATCGAACAAGTAAATGTGTCAAATGGTTCATCTCCGGTCAACACGGCTAAACAATCATTTATAGGCAGATTAATACCTTTACGGGCATAGACAGTTGTCTCAGCTTCAGGAGGATGTTTAATTTGCTCTTTACAAGCGGCTATAGCGTTGTCGTAGTTTTGTTTATAATTGGCAACCATAGCATTTTGGTTTTGTCTGGCGGTAAAGTAGTCATATGCAGCATTGGCGGCATTGGTACACTGATACAATCCAGCCTTATCTTCCAAAAATGGCCCGCCGAAAGTTTCATCGGCTGATTTGGCAACAGCGATAAAAGCCTCGTTAAATGTCTTGACCTCCGCCAAATTGCTACCGTTTAACACCATACCGCGGCTTTCCTTTTCAGCTTGAGCAAGCAATGCCACCAATTTTTCTGCATGGTTTTTCAGTTCGCCGTGCCGGCGGATTTTGTCTAAATTATTCTCCCCTATAAAGTATTCTTCGTTTTTGAGGCGCTCCACGATTTTCACTTTCGGGTCGGGCTGCGTTTCTTGTTGTGCTGGAGCTGTCTGTTTGACTTCCTCCGATACTTGCCCACACGCCGCCAAACCCAACGCCAGCAGCACAAAATAAAACGTTCTCATATTTTTCTCCAAAATAAAATGCCATACATCTGCATGGCATTCCATTCTAAAACAAATTCTCCTGCTCCGCTTCCTTATTCGCCTGCTTCAAAATCCGCCACACATGGCGGTCGCTTAGACGGTGTGCCAAGGCCAAATCGTTAACGGCCTCATAAGCAGGGATACCGCCTGCCGTCTGTCGGTCAAACTGACTGCGGATTTTACGGTTACGCAGCTCATACAAGGCCGTCTCGCAACGGGGTACAAACAGATTGCACGGAGCCATTGCCTCCACCAGCCGACCGGCCGCCTCACTGCCGATAATCTCCTCCAAGTATGCAACACGGGATTGACTGTTTTTCGTATAACCCTGCCGCAACGGATAAGTCGTACCGCCCATCAGGCGCACCAACTCCAGCGTTTCATTAAACCCGATGACCGTAATCAACGCCTGTACACTATCAGGGAGCAGATGCTTGACCGCGCCAAAATCTGCCGTCTCATACATCACACAGCCCCTTTCTTACGGCGGTTCGCACTAATCTGCAACGCCGCCACCAGCTTGTGCATATTGCCGTCTGACAGCCATTCCACGCGGTCAACCTTAAACATCTTTTTCGCCGTACCGTGCGCATAATTCCAAGTCCAGCCGTTATCCAGCAGCAGAGCTTCGATTTTGCGCATCATCGGATCGGCAGACTCGCGGCGGTTCGGCCGACGGCCTGCCGTTTTCTTCGGCGCAAACCCATGCCGGCGCAAATCCTCGACCACACGCTCCAGCTCAGGGATACTGCACTCGGTACACGACCGCTTGCCCGTCACACGCTCCAACACTGCGCGATAGGTTAGGTCATCAAGCCCTAGCTCCTTTTGAGCGATTTTAATTTTGCAATCAATGCCCGGCGCATCATTTCTCCAATACAACATATAGTATAAATTAGCGAATATTATACCAATAAAATACAATGTATAGTATTAAGTTGATGTTTTTTTGCGAAATTGGAAGGCACAAAAAAGGCCGTCTGAAACAGGTTTTAAACTGTTTTCAGACGACCTTTTAAACATCAGCGGCTTTAACGGTTCACCGCGTCTTTCAAAGCCTTACCTGCATGGAATTTAGGCGTTTTTCGTGCTGCGATGATCAGTGGTTCGCCCGTTTTCGGATTGCGGCCTTTACGCTCGGCGGATTGGGCGGCGTGGAACGAGCCGAAGCCGACCAACGTAACGTCTTTGCCGTCCTTCAGCGTCTGCGTTACCACGCTGACAAACGCATCAACAAATTCCGCCGCATCGCGTTTGTTCAATTCCGCTTCATCGGCGATGGCTTGGATTAATTCGGATTTATTCACTTTTTGACTCCTATTTAGATTTAAATGCGGCAGACCGTGCCGCGCGGTTGGTTTATAGTTTCAGACGGCCTCAACCGAGGCCGCCGGTGATTTAGACCAACTCCTGCTCCGTAGGCTCAATCACAAAATCCTCAAGCCCCGACACAATCTTAATTCCCGGCACTTGGCCGTCTGAAAAACGCTCTTTTTGATTCAGGATGGCATCTTTGTCGATTTCCTTCTTCGTACGGACAAACTCGGCAAAGGCGGATTTCTCCGAGAGCCACGCCAAGACGGCGGCCACGCCCGTTACCTTGACGGATGGCGGACGGATGCGCCATTTAATCAGGCCGGTAGTAAAGTCCACGGTTTTGGTTTTACCGTTTTCCGTCAGCTCGTCCTTATGCGCTTCGCAGTAGGCGGCTACACGTTCGGTCAGGCTCATGATTTCGGCACACATCGGCGCGGCTTTGGCGGCATATTCTTCTTCGATGACCGCTTTTTTATCGCCTGCTTCTGTTTCCAGGCGTTTGACTTCGCGTTGCAAGTCGCCGATTTTGCGGATAAACGCAGTGACTTCCGCTTTGTCTTGTGCCGCTTCGATGGCGGGTTGTTTGATCCTGGTTTTAGCCATTTTCTCTTTCCTTTCAGGTTGGGTTTAACATTTCGGCTTGCTCAAGCCTTGTTCGCGTTCGCGCTTGGCAAGTGCCTCAACTTTCGCGCGGTGTCTCAAAATCTGCTCGGTGGCGGTTTCAGCCGGAGGCGGTATCAGTGACTTGCCTCTTAACACCTCTTTAATTACGCCATGTATGCGGTTTAAAGCCGATTTTCCCTTTGCTTTTTCCTCCGCCGTGGGGTGGTAGTGGTGCTCCAGCTTCAACGGCTTCGGCGGTGGCGGCAGCTTGTCTAAAAAGTCTTTGGGCGACGGCCAGCGGTCGGTTTCATTCGCCAATACCATAAAGGCCGTCTGAAACCGCTTCACATCGCGCACCTCATCCCACTCCCGGCCGTGCGCCAATACACGGCTCCATGTTTGCGCAGTGGCGGCCACAGTGTCGGCAGCCGGCGAACCGCTCAGACGCAGAGTCAAAAGCATGGTCAGGCCGTCGATCATGGCGTTATGCAGTTGGGTAGGCAGTTCTTTCATTTCTTCAATCCTTGCAGCGACGCGGCTGCGGTAAGGGTTTGGCTGGGGTTGGCCGGCAGTGCGGCTCGGCGGTTTGGTTGGTTTACTGTTTGATTCCCTGCGCTTGGCTGGCCGACCCGGCCTGCAAGGATTTCGTATAAGTATCCGTGCGACTTCAGCGGCGTTTTCAGACGGCCTTGGTCGCGTGCATTAACGGTTTCATTAAATCCGTGAATCCAAGCCTCGGTAGGGGCAGGAAAACAAACCCCGTCACGCGCCGCCTCCTGCGCCTTAATCATCGGCATCAACTCGTTCAACAGTTTCGCGGTACGCGCCCAAGAAAGCTGTGATTTGGCGGGGCGGAACAAGCCGACATACCGTATCGCCGCCTTGCCCAATTCCGCATCCATTTCCAAAACAGCCCTCAACACCGCCGAAGCCTCTGCATCATTGATTAAGCTGTCCAGACTATGCACCGCACCACAGTTCGGGCATTTGATGTTCATTTAACCACCCCAATAATTGCTAAAAACACTATAAAAACAACAACCAACCCAAAAAACATACCGCAGGCATCCAAAACAACCGCTTTAGTCCGCCACTTAAACCAGTTTTCAATCAGGCTCATCAGTGCCAAAACCACCAGTGCCAAACCAATCAGCCCGCAGATCAAGAGATAAATCATCATTCCGGTAGCCATCACACTTCCTCCCATAAAGTTATCGCCCGCGCCAAAGTATCCGCCTCGGCAGTCTTCCACATCCCGTCCGGCGACCGCGCAGCGATTACAAAGCCTTCGCCGTCCTTCTTCATGACCATCAGCTCGCCACGGTCTTCGAGCCATTCTGCAATTTCTTTTGCATCCATTTCTTAAATCCTTTTAAATCAATACTTTATATTTTCAATAAGGCAAAAAAATATAGAGCGGCATCAACGGCTTACGTTTTAATTGTCGTCATTTTTTCTCCTCCTTCTTCTCAACAGGCCGTTTAAAACGCGCCTGATATTCCTCGATTTCGCGCTCTCGGCTTTTTTGCGCCGGTCGCGCCGTCGCACGCCTGCGGTGTTGTCCCCAAGCCTGCCAATCCGTATTACGTCGTCCGAAACTCATTTCACACATCCTTTCACAATCGCCTTATCGCCATATTTCGCGCGGACTTCCTTAAGCGCACGTTCCAAAGCCTCTTGTTTCGCCGTAGGGCTCAACGGCTTATCGCTCATAAACAATCCCTTTCATTTTTTCTTCCGTACTCATCGCCTCGTATTGTTCGACCCGGGCTTGAGCCTCCAAATCCGCCAGACGCTCGCGGCGCGACATTTCCAACTTTGCCGCCGACACCGCCGGCTTAGGGCGGCTGTCCCGCATCGTTCCCGCCAAAACCGCCCAAAACAACAAGCAAAAAGCCAAACCGATCCACTTGGTTTTTCGTTCGCAAAACAAATAAGACATTTTTATATTTCCTTATAAATCAATTATTTAATATTTTCTTAAGGCAAAAAAATTATTGCGTACCCAATCCGCCTTCACTTGAGCCGCCCATTCCTTGGCTTCCTCTTTGTTCTCGAAGCGTTTCCGCAGTCGGCGGATTTGCAACCATGCAAAGCCTTCTTTGCGCTTGCCGCGCACATCAGCCCGCCAAATCTTCCGCCGTTTATGGGTTTCGTCATCGTGCCAAGTGTCCTCATAGACTCCGGCGTGTACCGCATATTCGTGTCTCATTTCAGACGGCCTTTCTTATCGGATAATCAGGGAGCTGTATTTCTTAACGATACCGGCCTGCATCTTGATACCGTTCTTGTTCGCCGTGCGTACCGCGCCGCGCATCAATTTGCTCATCCGGCGCGTATTGCCGTTGCTATGTTTAACCAGTTCCAAGAGCGTTTCTTCGTCCGCATCAGGCAAAGCCGCTTTCGCAATCTCAAAGAGTTCGTCATCCGGCAAAAATTCGCCCAAATTCAGCGCAACCGACACTCGGCTATAAAGCTGCACCAGCTCGCCATGCTTACCGCGCAGGTTGGCTACCAGTCGGGGCATACCGCTCAACACCAAACCGCAGCCCGTTTCATCATGCAGTCGGCGGATAATCTCAAGGGCGCGCAAGGGCAGGTTTTCCGCTTCATCGACCACAATCAGACGGCCTGAATCACGCAATCTGTCCGATACCGATTCAAACAAATCATTCAGGCTACCCATCGCCGATACCTTCGCCGCCGTCGCCAACTTGCGCATCAGTACCAAAGCCGTAAAGCTCGGATTAGCCTCAATCAAGATAGCCGCAGGGTTTTTCTCGCAGTAGTTTTTGACCGACTGCGTCTTGCCCAAGCCAGCCTGACCGTAGATCACCACCGTTTCGCCGCCTTCGTGCGCATCGCGCATCACTTCTGCAATACGGCGTGTCGTCTTAGTCGATACAAATCCCAACACCAGCTCTTCACGTTGCGCCTTACTGTCCTGCATCTCCAAAAACGCCTCGATTTTCGGCTCGATGGTTTCATAATTACCGCCTTTTTCCGCATAAGTGCCGTTCAGATACATACTGATGGATGCCGGCGAAGTACCGATACCGCGTGCCAGTTGGGTTTGGTTCATACCTGATTTGGCTTTAAATTCAGCCAGTTTTTGTTGCAATGCTTGATTAATTTGTTTCATTTTTAATATCCTTGAGTTTTAAACAACCTTTAAAGGCCGTCTGAAATGAAAGAGTTTCCCGATTTAGAAATTTGAGCCTGATTCCGTTCAGCGGGAACACCTTGAATCTTTACTTGAAATCGTTGAATCCGCCCAAGAGCTCGCTTGAGTTTCAATTTTTCAACAAGCTCGGTCGAAAACGCTGCATTTTGTTGTTTGTCCATCATGTTTTCCTTTATCTATCCGCCTCAAACAACACAAAATCGTCCGTGCCCGTTTTCGGCAATACCGCATACTCCGCCTCGATGACGTTTCCGCCCAAATGTCCCAGCTCGTCCCAAGCTGCCGCCTGTTCCAGTGCCGGATTGACTTCCGCATTTGCGAGCTTGATTGCATTTTCCGCCCGCTTGATTTTGCCTTTTCGGCGTTTTTCCGCCAGTTGGTCGATACGCGCCGTCGGGAAAGCCTCGCGTGTATTGCCGTTGGCCTGCGCCTTAGTGATAAACTTGCCGTTCATATCAAACACATTGACCGCCGATGCATCGTCCAAATCGTAGCTGACCCGTACCTCGTCTTTGTGATACTCCGCCAGCTCCACCGAAAAATAAGAGTTATTGAACAAATCCAGCCAACCGCGCTGTACTTTTCGCACCTCTTGCGGCATAAACATCGTCGCCAGCTCTTCCGCCGACAACATATCCGGCGCGATACCGTCCTGTTCCAGCCTCATTTCCCGATAAGCCTTCGGCGTATAATGCCCGCCGTCAGGATGTCGGGGCAGCTCGCCGTGCGGGCGGTTGTTGTATTCGTCGATACACTTGGCCACATCCGCGATAAAGCGCGACCAGCTCGGCAGTTTTTTCAAATATTTCTGTTGTTCCTCCGTCAAATCCTTGCCTTTTTCCAAAGCATTAAAAGCACTTTCCATCTTGCGGTACATCAGATTCTTCGTGCTGCTGTCCATCCCCGCGCCCGCAAACGTCTCATACTGCCGCGCCATCTCAATAAGATTGTCTTTCCACCATCGCTCAATGATGCCTCGACCTTGCGGGTTGCCCGCGATACCCGTTTCATGGCGGATACCCAATCGGGACGTAATACCCGTGATTTCATGGTCTATCGTCTTGCCGGTTTGGCCGCCGCCGTTATCCGAGTAATAGATAATCGGCAAACCAAAATGCTTGACCCCGATACGCAGAGCGTCCGATACCGCCACACAACTTTCCGCGAGAGAGACCGAAAAACCGACCACAAACCGCGTACAACCATCAATAATCACCGTCACTTCCGGCTTAAACGGCCTGCCGTGTACCGGATGCGCCACCTTCGCCTTAAAGCTGTGGCCGTCGCCGATCCAAACATCGTTCGGCTTCAAAGCCCCCCAATCACGTTTCACATAAGGTAGCAGCGATTTATAAGCCGCCCCCGTTTTCCTGCCACGCTCCTGCATAATCAGCGGCAGCTTGCCCCAAACGCGCCGCACCATACTCAAATTAGGCACATCGTTAACCGGCATATTTTCCGCTTCCGCCCACTGCACAAACCGGCGGTAGCTGTGCGCCAGTTTCGGAGCTGAAGGGATGTTGTGAAACTGCATAAACATCGGCAACCATCCGTAACTTTCAATCGGCTTGACCGCCTTCGTCGTCTTCGGAGCCAAAGCAACCAACCGCTCTGTCGCGTTTTCCGCTTTCAAATAAGCAGAAATCCAGCCGTCTAAAGTACGTTCGCCAACCTTCGCCGACCGGCTGCGGTCATTGGCCTTTTCCAAGTTCCCAAGCGTGACCGCGTCCAATTTGCCTTCTGCCAGCAAGCCCAAAAACTGAGCCACCGCAGCCTTCGCAGAGCAATCGTATTCGTATTTAATCCCCAACACCGCCGCCACCACCGCACATCGCGCATCCGCCACCGACCGTTGTTTCTCGTTCAACAGCTTGGCCGCTTCAGCCAGTGCCTGAGCCGACATCGCCGTCCCCGGTCTGACTTGGGGCAACATTTTCGGCATCTTCTCTGCCAGCTCGTCCGACTGCCGTTTCATGATGGCTGCTCGGATTTCGGCAGGGAGGGAAGCGATTAAGTATTTTTTCAGACGGCCTCCACGCGCTTTGCCAACTTCTTCGATGTACGGCCAGTTCTGGGTTTTTGCTCTCTCCCTTAATCCTCTTGCTGTTGTAGGAAGCCCTTGAATATTAAGTTTAAGCAGCTCACCAATCGTTATCCCCATCTTCGTTTCCTCACTCGTCAATTCTTAACCCCAGCTTAATCGCGATAGCGCGCCCCTGACCGTATCGACACTTTGATTTCCCCGTCAACACGCGAGTAACATCTACGGAGTTGTGTCCGTTTTCTCTCGCCCATTGCGCAACTGTTAAATTATTGTCTTTTAACCATTCTCTAACTTCATTTACTGTTTTAGTTCCCATTTTTTTACCTTTCTTGGTTTGTTTAAATCCTGTATAATTACTACAAAACTAGCTGTTTTGCTACATTTGTAGCAATATTATTAGCTACAAATGTAGCTGTCAAGAAAAAAGGAACTTTTATGGATAATTCTTTTGAATTAAGCTCTAAGTTATTGGGTGAGCGACTAAAAAAAATCAGAACAGATAATGGATACTCAAGAGAGCAGTTGAGTGAGTTATTTGGCATCAGTAGGGCAAGTATTCAAAATTATGAGAATGGGGAAAGAAGTCCGAATGCCGATTACTTAGTTCAGTTTTATAAGCACTTTGGAATTAATTTGCATTGGCTGCTAACTGGAAATAAGGCTGCCAAATTCCAAGATTTCATTGATTCTGTTTCTTCTCCGAGAGAAGAAGTACTACTACACTTGGCTCGCCAAATGGATAGTCGCACCTTGAATCACTTGATTGACTTTCTAATGGATGTTTATGCTAAAAAATAAACAGCACTAAGGAAAACTCAGCTTTTAAGTTCCTTCCTTAGTGAACAGTCGCCTAAATAGAGAAATTTTTTTTTAAATTTTGATTTTGAAATGAAAAATACAAAGGAAGGCTTCTAAACCTCTTCCTTTGTATTTTCCTTTGTCTTGCAAGAATCTACAGGCTGCGATTTAAACTGGCTGCTGACCGGCAAAGGCTTGCCATATCTTGATAGTGCTCGTCCTGAGAATGTCGGAGCCTTCCCCGTATCCGATACAGATACAGGCGCGGTGGATACCTTGGGCAATCCGGTTGATCTGCGTGAGTTTGTCTTTATCCCGCGATACAGCGTAGAAGCGGCAGCAGGGCATGGACAAGCAGTGAATGATGAAAAACCATTATTCTGCATGGCTTTCCGGAGATACTGGATAGAAAACTACGTTACCCGGCAAACAGACAAGCTCTCCGTAATCGCCGTCAAAGGCGACAGCATGGAAGGCATCCTGAACCACGGCGACAACATCCTAATCAACCACGCCGAAACCGAGCCGCGCGACGGCCTGTACGTCCTACGCATAGGAAACGACCTGTTCGTCAAACGCGTGCAACGTATGCCGGGCAAGCTGTTGGTAACATCAGCCAACCCACATTACGCTCCCTTTGAAATAGACCTAAGCCATACAGACGACGACATCGCCATCGTCGGACGCGTAGAATGGTTCGGCCGTACCGTAAACTGATTTTAAAACCCTCTTAAAATAGTTTTAAAAAATTCCCAATCCCGTCAACTTCAAACAAAAAACCGCGCATTCCGGCGCGGTTTTGTGAAAAAGCTGGCGTAACTTTTCCGGATACAAAAAAACGCTGAATA
>ADBE01000035.1 GCA_000176735.1 Neisseria polysaccharea ATCC 43768
GCATTTGCGTAAGAAAGTGTAATCCCTTTAATCATAAGGGAATGTTGACAATTAGAGCGATTCTCCTAACTGGGTTTTTTACAATATAATGGGATTGTCAATAATTGTGTATGGCCGTTTGCCGTCCGGCGGCCGGAAACGTCAAAAGCACGGGCGGCGTATTGAAAACAGAGGGAATCAATGAACAAAATTTTCCGTGTCATTTACAGCCAGGCAACCCAATCTTGGGTGGCAGTATCTGAATTAACCAAAGCACACAAAAAACAAAGCTCATCAAGTGCCAAAAAAAGTGCGTCCGGCTCTTCAGCGAACCTTATCAAATCTTCAGCCATCGCCTTGTCGCTATTAAGCGGTAGTGCGGCTTATGCGGCTGAGACTGCTGCAAATGGGTTGATTCAGATTAATTCAACAAAAGGGACGGCTACTGTAATAGGTAGCGACTCTATTGCTATTGGTAAAGATTCTAAGGCAGCTGGAAATAACGGCATAGCCTTAGGTAGAAAAGCTGAAACGACTGCCAATGATTCTATGGCATTAGGTTCTCAAGCGAAAGCAGAAAATGCAAATGCTATAGCTATCGGTGGAGCATCAAAAAGCAGTGGAGATAGCGGTATAGCCTTAGGTAATCAGGCGAATGCAGAAAATAAATATACTGTAGCTATCGGTAGAGAGTCAAAAGCCAGTGGAGATAGAAATATAGCTTTAGGTTATCAAGCGACAGCAAATAAAAATTTTGCTATAGCAATCGGTGCGGGTGCTAGTGCTCAAAAATCTAATAATGCTGTAGCTATTGGTGCAGGTTCACAAGCAAATGGTGCTACATCGGTGGCATTGGGAATGCAATCGAAAGCTACAGGTAACGATAGTTATGCCATAGGCTTGGGAAGTGAATCCATTGGAGAGACGTCAATAGCTTTTGGTAATAACAGTAAAGCAAGGAAAGACCATGATATTGTTTTTGGTAGAGAAGCTAATACTCGAGATCAAGGTAGTGGTTATAGTATTGCCATTGGTTATGGTGCTATGTCGGGAACTAACAGAGGTGGGAAAAATCTTAATGGTAATGATGCAGGCGGTGTAGCTATTGGTACTGGTGCTTATACTGGGGTAAATCAAAATAATATTTCTGTAAACTCTTCTGTTGCAGTAGGGGCCGGGGCCGGTGCCGGATACCGCAAGGTGGATACAGATGGATTACCGACGGACAATGCTACCGATGCGGATACTAATGTGAAAGTATTGGCGAAAGCCTTTGGTGGCACTACCACTACACTAGATCATTTCAAAAATGCAGGAAATGCCAATAAGGATGGTTTCTTCTCTTTCCAAAATGTAAATATTAATGAAGCCACAGCCTTAGGTCGTAATGCCCGTGCTATCGGAGACCAATCGGTAGCCATTGGTGCGCAATCCGTAGCAGGTCAGGGCTCTATCGTAATCGGTGGTAATGATATTCAAGCCTATGATGGAAAGAAATATTTTAAAGCCAAGAATCCTGATAGCGAAGATGCCAAAGGCGTGAATGATTTTGACGCTGAGACAACACCTGGTACAGGAAAAAGTGGTAACTTGATTACGATTAGGGACAAATATAAAGAACTAGTAGGCACTGTATTAGATAGCAGCTATCGTTCTAGCTATGGTCAAGATGGTTCGACCGTAATCGGTATGCAGGCTCACTCCACTACTCCATTGGGCGTGGCGATTGGTACGAACTCTATCGTTAGAAAAGGTGCTTTTGGTGCTACAGCCATTGGTTCCGGAGCGTCCGTGTTAGCGAATGCCGAGGCTGCGGTAGCCATTGGTATGGGTTCGGAAGCTCAGGGTAATTATGCAGTAGCGGCTGGTACGGGGGCGCGTGCCAAAGAATCTGCCGTAGCCGCAGGTTATCAGGCAAAGGCTGAAGAATCTGCTGTGGCTGTTGGTGATAGTTCTAAGGCGGCAACCTCTTCTGTTGCAGTCGGTCAAGGTGCAGTATCGGAACAAGTGTCTGACATTGCCATCGGTCAAGGGGCGAAGGCTAAAGGTGAACAGGGTGCGATTGCCATGGGTTTAGGCACCATTGCCCAAGGGCACTCATCTATTATGATTGGCGGGTCGGATATTAGCACGGCTGCGGATCAAGTTGTAAGCTATAGCAGAGAAAAAATGAACAAGGATGGCACACCTGAACTATACGATGGCAAAATTACGGAAGTAATCAATGGTAAGACTGTTACTCGTACCATCAAATTAGTGCGAACCGAAACGGTGGCGGGGGAAAAGCTTTCCGATGCGTACCGCGAAATCACTGGCTATCGCCTGAGTACCGACTCCTTAGATTACAGCAGCTCAGACAACAAAAATGGTCATGCCTCTATCTCGATGGGGATCCACTCTCTTTCTAAAGGAGCGATGGGCGTAGCGATTGGTACGGGTGCACGAGCAGATGCACTTGGTTCAATGGCATTGGGTACGGGTGCGCACGCCAGCATGCAAAATTCGGTGGCGATTGGTACGGGTGCCGTGGCTGATGAGGTGAGCAAAGGTACACGTCAAACAGATATTTCTTACGATGAAGATGGCAACGTGGTTGAAACCGGTTCAGCGAAGGCAAAATACACCTTCAGATGGGCGGGTGGTATTAACACGTCTGAAGGGGATGTGGTTTCCTTTGGTACGCCGGGAGCAGAACGCCAGTTGAAAAACGTGGCGGCAGGTCGTGTGGCGGAAGATTCCACCGATGCGGTCAATGGTTCGCAGTTAAATGCGATCACCCGTTCACTTTCTCAAACCATTACTAATGGTTGGCAAGTGGGTGGCAATAATAAATTCCGCATGTCTAACATTGGTAGCAATGACCGTGTGAACTTCCTAGATGGCTTGGGCACAGCGGTTAATATTGCTGAAATTAATCAAGCAGAAGACATAGATAACAATAAGCTGGTCAAAATTGGGAGTGATTTCTATAAAGCAAGCGATTTTACCACCGATGGTAAGTTGAAAGCTGGTGCACAAAAAGTGTCTGCTGCGGAGATTAAAAAACAACCGGCAGGTGCAAATGTTACATTTGATGTAAAAGAAGTGAACAGCACCTTGTCGGTTACCCCTGTGGGTTTGAAAGTTACCACGGGGGAAGTGACGGCAAATTTTGATGGTACGATGAAGACGCCAAACAACACCACCAAAGCAGTCAATGCAACGGTTACAGCAGCGATGAATGCTGCTGAAAAGGCATTGGTTAATAGCCAAACAACATGGCGTGAGAAAAATGATGCGTATCAACGCACAGAATTAGCGTATTTAGCAGCGGATACTGCCTTAACCAAAGGAAAAGAAGCAGTTGAAGCAATACAAGCCGATATTGTAAGAACACAGCAAGAGTTACAGACAGCACAAGGCATATTAGCAACAGACAAAGCCGCACTTGCAAGAGCACAGGCTGATGTAGATAGCCACCCAACTGACACTAAAAAACAAAGTGTACTGAATAAAGCCAAAGAGAAGGTAGGGGACTCTCAGTTTGTTGTGGATCAACGCGAACGAAAATTGGCTCACCAACAGGCAACATTGACAGAGCGTCAAAGCCAAGTGTCTGTGTTAGAACAAGAAAAAACTAAAGCCGAGACAGCACGCAATACGGCAAAAGGTGATTATGAAGTCGCAAATAGCGATTTAACGAAGAAAAAAGAGGCCTTTGATACTGCGAAGAAAGCCTTCGTTGCCGCCGGAGCAAACCAAATTGCCACCGTACAAAACGTGGCGGATTCTATCAACGCAAGCGGTTGGACATTACAACAAGGTACAAGCGACAAAGATCTCGTTCAACCGGGTGATAAAGTCTCATTTGTGGATGGTAATGGTACGACTGTAACGGTGACCACGAATGCAGAGAAAAAACGTAGCGAAATCAAGTTTGATATTGATAAAGCCGATCTGACGACAAGTGCCGGCAAGGTGGTTGCACCGGATTTGAAAGAGCTGGACAAAGCGGTTAAAGATGCTCAAGCTGCTGTGAATACAGCACGAGATGCAGATAATGCAGGCAGCACCGAAGCGACGAAAGAAAACTTGAAAGAGGCTGAAGCTAAGCTGGCGACTGCACAACAGGCATACAACAAGGAAAACAATAAGGTAGCAACCGCACAAAGCGTTGCTGCAGCAATTAATGATGCCTATTGGATTGCAGCTGCTTCAGGCAATGGCGAAAATGGTACGGAAGACAATGTGAAAGCCGGCACCAAAGTTACTTTTGATGCGGGCAAAAACATTGAAATCGACCACAGCACAGCGAATAAATTTACCTTTAAAACAGTAGATAGCCCTGTGTTTACAACCGTTCAAATCGGTGGCGGCAAAGGTCCGAAAATCACCGGCGTTGGTGATAACTTAAAAGTTACTAAAGCGGATGGCAAAAGCTCGACCAAAATCACCAACGTAGCTAACGGTAGCGATGACAACGATGCTGTAAACGTAAGCCAATTAAAAGCAAGCGGTTGGAAAGTTGCAGGAAATAACAAAACTGAAATTGACACCATCAATCCAAGCGAGCAAGTGAATTTCTTGGATGGTAGTGGCACAACCGTAACTGTTGAAAAAGATAAAGGTGCAGACGGCAACGTAAACGGCAACGTCAACGTGAAATACGATGTGAAGTTGGGTAACGGTCTGGATAAGGACACTGGCGGCAACATTACCGTCAAACCTGCCGACAAATCGATTACCGTGTCTTCAGGCGGCATTAAGGTCAATACCGGCAAAGGCCTCAAAATTGATGCGGCTGATAGCAACAAAGTTGCGGTTGATACCGATGATAAAACAATCACTGTCGGCACAGACGGCAAAGTGAAGGCTGTTACAGGAACGATAGAAACGGTTACAGATAAGAATAAAGCCACTGGTGAAAAAGTTGGTCAAGTACGTCCTGCTAAAGCTGATAAAGGCAATCTGGCGACAGTCGATGCGGTGGCAAATGCCGTCAACTCTGCAAAATGGATGGCTAAAGCGACCAACACAAATACAGAGATTACGGATACGGATAAAACCAATGACACAACAGGCGAAGGTATTGCCGCAGGCGATGAAGTAACCTTTACGGCAGGCAAAAACCTGCGTGTCAAACGCGAAGGTAAAAACTTTACCTTTGCAACGGATAAAGACGTATCGTTTGATTCTGTGAAAGTGGGTGCAGAGGACACGGCTGTAAACGGCAAAAAACCGGTCAGCCTGACAACCAGTGTGGCAACAACTGCCGATAATAATCAGACAGGAAAAGCCCCGACGACGGCGTTGAATATCAGCAGCGGTACAGGCACAGATGCGAAACCGACGCAGATTACAGGCGTAGGTTCGGTGTTAAATAAAACGACGATTAACACGACCCCGACAGGTACGGTGCCGGCGGGTACAACGCCAGCAGTGCCGACGACAGCGGATTTAGTCAACTTAACTGAAGCGGTGAACAAAAACGCAGCAGCGACGGTAGGTGACTTACAAAATATGGGCTGGAAAGTATCGTCAGATAAAGCGACGGGTGCAGGCGGTGCATATTTAGATGTGGTGAAAAACGCAAACGAAGTGAAATTCGTCGGCAAAAACGCCGCCAAAGTATCGGGTAAAACCGAGAACGGCGTGCGCACCATTACCGTTGATGTGGAAGTGCCCGATGTTAAAACTGCCAAGCTGGTTTCAAGCACCGACGGTTCTGTGATTGCTCCCTCAACTGATTCCAAACTCCAAGACGCATTAAAAACTGCGAAAGACGAGTTGGCCGCATTGCCTAACACTGCAACTAAAGCGGCAAAAGAAGCGGCTGAGAATAAAGTCAAAGATGCCGAAACGGCATTAAATAATGCTTTGGATGACAAAGGCGTTGCTACGGCTAAAAACGTTGCGGATATGATCAACAATTCCGGCTTTACGCTGAAGACTTCCGCCACTGCCGACGGCAAGAAAGATGCCGCATCGGCAGACAGTGAAGTCATCAAACCGGGCAAAACCGTTGAAATGGTCGCGGGTAAAAACTTAACCGTGAAACAAGAAGCTAACGGTAAAGTAACTTACAGCCTGAATCCGGAATTAATTAACCTGACCAGCGCAGAGTTTAAAGGCACAGGCAAAAATGCGCCGACCACCAAACTTACCAATGCAGGCATAACCATTACTTCGGCAACTGCAGGCAAGCAACCCGTTTCATTGACCGAAAACGGCTTAAACAACGGCGGCAATGCGATTTCTAATGTAGCCGGCAACCTTGACGGCGCGAAAACCGGTACGGACGCGCCGACAATTTCAGCAATAAAACCGACCGCACTTACCGAAACCAATGCGGCAACCGTAGGCGATGTATTGAATGCAGGTTGGAACATCCAAGAAAAAGGCGCGGCAAAAGATTTTGTCAAAGCCTACGACACCGTAAACTTCGACGAAGGCAACGGCACGAGCGTATCCGTCGGCGTATCCGAAGACGGCAAAACATCGACCGTGAAATACAGCGTCAAAGCTGCCGACAAATCTTTGGAAGTTGGCGCAAACGGCGTGAAGGTCAATACAGGCGCGATTGCCGCAGCAAATGGCGGCGATGACCAAACCATCAATCGCGGCAAGGTAACCGTTACTCCAAAAACCAAGGCAGACGGCACGACGGAAACACAGGCGGAGGCAGAAACCCGCGCGGCTTCCGAGATTGCCACAGTGAAAAACGTTGCGGATGCAATCAACAGCGCGGCGTGGATTGCCAAAGTGGAAAACACGGACGACAGTGTGGATACGCCGACCGAAGACGATAAAGGCACGGCGGTCAAGGCGGGCGACACGTTGAACCTGAAAGCGGGCAAAAACCTGCGTGTCAAACGCAACGACGGCAACATTACCTTTGCCTTGGCGAAGGACATTACGGTTGAAACCGCCAATGTGGAAAACACGCTGAGCATCGGCAAAGATAGGGCGAAAGTCAATATCGCAAGCGGTGCAAACGGTCTGACCCTCGCCAGCACGGAAACCGCCGCCGACGGATCGACAAACAACAATGCCCCGGTCTATCTGAACGGTATCAAGCCGACCCTGCCCGACACTTTGGCGGGCGGTACGACTGCCCATATCGTCGGCGACATTGATGCCTCGGCCTACCACCGCGCCGCCGGCGTTCAAGACGTGTTAAATGCCGGCTGGAACATCCGGGGCGCGAAACAGGCGGGCGGTAAGGTCGAAAACGTCGATTTCGTCCGCACTTATGACACCGTGGACTTCGTCAGCGGCAATAAGGCGACGACAGATGTTACCGTTTCCGCAGAAGACGGCGGCAAACGCACAGTCGTTACCATTACCGCCAAAAACGACGCCGGCAGCATCACGACGACGGAGGGAGGCAAGGTTGTCGTCGGCACAAACGGGCAGGCAGACACAGACTCTAAAGCAGGGGACAAAGTGGCAAAAACTGGCGATGTGGCAAACGCCATCAATCAGTCGGGATGGAAAACCAATGCGACCAAAATCGACGGCAAGGCGGCAACCGACGCAAACAAAACCCAATTAATCAACCCGGGCGATGCCGTCAATTACGAAAACGGCAACGGCACGGTTGCCAATGTGGAAGTTACGAAAGGCGAGGACGGCAACCCCGATACCGTCAGCGTGAAATACGATGTCAAAGCCGACGGCACGACCATTGCTGTGAACGGCGAGGGCAAAGTTTCTGCCGTAACGGGCGTAACGGAGGATGCAGGCGGCAAGAACAAAGGGCAGCTTAAAGCCAAAGACGGCGACGGAAGCAAGCTCGCCACGGTGGAAAGCGTCGCCAATGCCGTCAACAGCGCGAAATGGTATGCGAAGGCGGACAACGACCAAACCGCCACTGTCAGCGATAAGGGTAAAACCACCAACGACGATGGTGCAGAGATGGGCGCGGGCGACGCGTTGACGCTGACGGCAGGCAAAAACCTGCGCGTCAAACGCGTCGGCGGTAAATTTACCTTTGCCACTGTGGAAACGCCCGAGTTTGAAGGCTTGAAACTGGTTCAAGGCGGCAACACCGTCAATATCGCGCCGACTGCAAACGGTTTGGACTTAAGCAAACAACCCGCTGCGGCAGGTGGTGCGGCTCAACCGGTGAGTATTACAGGCGTAACTAGCGGTTTAGCGACTTATCCGCAAGTTGACAACAAAGATACGCCAAAAACAGGCTTGGTTGATTTAAGCAAACCGACTACAGGCACTCCGACAGTCGGCGACAATACCGCCGCCACCGTGGGCGACTTGCGCGGTATGGGCTGGGTGCTTTCTGCCGATAAGAAAGCAGACAATCCCGCCGAGGCTTACAACGCGCAGGTAAAAAATGCCGAAGAAGTGAAATTCGTGGGCGCATCGGGCGTTACCGTTTCCGGTAAAACGGAGGGCAATGTCCGCACCATTACGGTGGGTGTGGATCACCAGCTTGCGACGAACAATTCGGTCAAACCCGTGGAATATACCAAGAAAGACGGAACAAAAGTCTATCCGAAAACCGTAACCAATGGCGGCAAGACGGAAACCAAGTTTTATCCGAATGCTGACGGTAAGGGAGACGAAGTGTCGGCAGGCGACGTAATCGTTTCGGTCAACGGCGCGAACGGCACGACATCTCCGACCACCTTGTCGAATGTCAAATCAAACCTTCCCGAAACCCGCAACACGGCGGATGCTGCCGATCCGACCGGCAAACCGGCAAGCAAATCGCAATCCGCCCCGACAATCGGCACGGCGGACGGCAATGTGAATGCGAACAACGCTGCCACTGTGGGCGACGTGTTAAACAGCGGCTGGAACTTGAAGGGCAACGGAAGCGCGGTTGATTTTGTCAGGGCGTATGACACCGTGAACTTTGTAAACGGCAAGGGAACGACGGTCAGCATCGAAACCGACGGCAAGGAAAGCCGGGTGAAAGTGGATGTGGATACGGCGGATTTGACCGCGTCAAACGGTAAAATCAGCGCGCCCGATTTGAAAACATTGGAAGCTGCTGTGAAGGCGGCGAAAGCCGATGCGGACGCGAATCCGGCGGATGAGGCGAAAAAAACCGCATTGGCAAAGGCGGAAGCCGATTTGGCGAAAGAGCAAAATAAAGGCGTGACGGCGCAGAATGTGGCAAAAGCCATTAACGAGTCGGGCTTTACGCTGAAAACTTCCGCCACTGTCGCCGCCGACAATCTGACTGCCGACAATACCCTGAAGAACGACGGGGAAGTCATCAACCCGGGTAAAACCGTTGAGATGGTTGCAGGTAAAAATCTGACCGTGAAACAGGATGCGGGCGGCAAAGTCACTTATGCGACCAAAGACGACGTTGAGTTTGCAACTGTGAAAATCGGTAAAGATGAAGACGGTAAAAAACCGGTCAGCCTGACGACGGAAAAAGCCGTAAACGCAAGCAACAACGAAACAGGAAAAGAACCGGCAACGGCATTGAAAATCTCTTCAGACGGCAAACCGGCTCAACTTGTCGGCGTGGCATCGGTGTTGAATACAGGCGAAGTAAGCACCAAACCGAACGGCGATAAAAAGGCGGACGGTAAGCCGGCAGAGTCGAAAACGGAAAAACTGATCGATTTGGCAGGTACAAAAGCAGCACCGGTGAACAAGAACGCCGCCGCAACCGTAGGCGACCTGCAAAATATGGGCTGGGTGGTATCGACCAAAGACGGCAACGGCTACACCGATGTCGTGAAGAACGCCGGCAAAGTGGACTTCAAAGGAGGCAACGGTATTGAAGTTATCGGCACAACCACCGATAAAGGTGTGCGCGAAATCACCGTCTCCATCAAAGAAGGCGAAGTAACCAACTACGTTACCGTAACCAAAGCGGACGGTAAGAAAGTCGATGCAGTCAAGATCGGCGATACACTGTACGAACGCGATAAAGACGGCAAACCGAAACGTGACGAGTCAAACAATTTGATAACCGTTACACCGGCGGCAGGCGATACCGTTGAAAACAAAGGTTCGGGCTTCGTAACCGGCAATACCGTGGCGAACGCAATCAACAAATCCGGCTGGAACGTCGGATTGGCAAAAAAAGCCGATGCGGATGCGGCATTCGGAGCCAGCAAATACGCGCTGGATGCGGGCAAGCTGGAAAAAGTGAACCCTGACGACAATGTACACTTTGCCAACGGCAACAATACCGTCGTTAAAGCGGCAACGGTTGAGGAAGTCAACAAAGATGGTAAGACCGTAACCAACACCTACATCAGAGTAGATGCCGAGTTGCCGATAAGCCAGATTTCCGCTGTCGATGAAAACGGCAATAAAGTGGTTAAAGATGCAGACGGCAACTGGTATCTCAGCAAAGCCGACGGTACTGCCGACAAGACCCAGCCTAAAGTCGATCCGGCGAAAGTCCGCCAGTCTGCCAGCATGGATCCTGAGAACAAGGGCGACCGTTATACGCCGCTTGCGAAACGTTCCGACGATACCGCGCTGACTGCCGATCAGAAAGACGCATTGTCCAAGCAGCAGAACCAATATGCCAAAGATGCTGCCGACAAGATTGCCAAAGAGCTGAAAGGTCAGCCTCAAGCCGTTGTCGAAGCTGCTCAAAAAGCCGCAGCAGAAGTCGCACGGGTTGAAGCGAAAGACAAATACCTGAAAGACAACGGTTTGGATAAAGGCATCGGCGGCACGGTCATTACCAATGTTGCTTGGGGTCAGAAACCGGACGATGCCGTAAACGTCGATCAGCTGCAAAACAGCGGTTGGAATTTGGATTCCAAAGTAGTTAAAGGTTCTTCGGGCAAAGTCATCAGCGGCAATGTTTCGCCGAGCAAGGTAAAGATGGATGAAACCGTCAACATTGATGCCGGCAACAACATCGAGATTACCCGCAACGGTAAGAATATCGGCATCGCCACTTCGATGACTCCGCAGTTTTCCAGCGTTTCGCTCGGTGTGGGGGCGGATGCGCCGACTTTGAGCGTGGATGGGGACGCATTGAATGTCGGCAGTAAGAAGGACAACAAACCCGTTCGCATTACCAATGTCGCCCCGGGCGTTAAAGAGGGGGATGTTACAAACGTTGCACAACTTAAAGGCGTGGCGCAAAACTTGAACAACCGCATCGACAATGTGGACGGCAACGCGCGTGCGGGCATCGCCCAAGCGATTGCAACCGCAGGTTTGGTTCAGGCGTATTTGCCCGGCAAGAGTATGATGGCGATCGGCGGCGGCACTTATCGCGGCGAAGCAGGTTATGCCATCGGCTACTCCAGTATTTCCGACGGCGGAAATTGGATTATCAAAGGCACGGCTTCCGGCAATTCGCGCGGCCATTTCGGTGCTTCCGCATCTGTCGGTTATCAGTGGTAAAAGACTTTCCCGCCTGTCTGCTGTTGGGGCAGGCGGAAGGTTTGAAGGAAGGGTGGCGATTTGCCGCCCTTTTTATTTGGGCGTGCTGCATTTTCAACCTATGCCGTCTGAAAGGGCCTTCAGACGGCATAGGTTTGTATGGGACAAAAGGATCGGCCTGCTTTATCGGAATTTCCCTGACGGCTGAGTTCCGCTTTGAAGGACGGGAAGGTTCGGTTTATTGGCTTCTTTCCAATTCGGGCAAGATGCGGGGTGTGTTTCATATGCAATCCTATGCCGAAATATCCTCAAACCATCTTTCAGTATTGGTGTTCCACGGAGAACCCTTCGGCTGACTTTGGACATTCCGATTCCTGAAGTAAAAAAGCCGATAAAACATCTGTATTGGAGCAGGAAATCTGGTGTCCATTCCGTGTTGTTGAGCAGGGCATTTCTTTAAAACGGCAGGTCAGAAGCGGTAGTTCAAACCGAAGACAAACTCTCTGCCGCGTTCGTAGAACGGTACACGCCCGTCGCCGTCGGGGAAGCGTTGGCTGTGTGAACGGTATTTTTTGTTGCCGATATTATTGACGGCAAAGTTGACGTTCATATTGCCTTTGCCTAAAGGCTGCCGGTTGGCATAAATGTCATGTACGCCGTAGCCTCTTTTAAGGGATTTGACTGTACCTTTTTTATTAACATATTGTTTTATTAGGAATTTATTATATCCTTACAATATTGTTTTTCTATAACCTTTAAAAAGGATGCAATATGCTTTTGATAAGTTAAAGTCGGGAAGCTGTTTTCAAATTTTATAGTGGATTAACAAAAACCAGTACGGCGTTGCCTCGCCTTAGCTCAAAGAGAACGATTCTCTAAGGTGCTGAAGCACCAAGTGGATCGGTTCCGTACTATCCGTACTGTCTGCAGCTTCGTCGCCTTGTCCTGATTTTTGTTAATCCGCTATATTGTGAGAAGCTGGATGACGGATGAGGGAAAAATAAATGCCGTCTGAATCTTCAGACGGCATCGGGAGATGATTTTCAGTTCTCGGCTTCCGGTTCGGTTACACTGGAAATTACAGAAGCGTCGGAGAGTTCGGATTCGGATTCGTCTTCGGCAACACGTTCCAGCGATACCAAGGTTTCGCCTTCATCCAAGTTAATCAGTTTCACGCCTGCTGCGGCGCGGCCGGTTTCGCGGATTTGTTCGACTTTGGTGCGGATAAGCACGCCGCCGCTGGTAATCAGCATCAAATCGTCGGTTTCGCCGACCAAGGTTGCAGCGACCAAATCGCCGTTTCGTTCGCCGGTATTGATGGCGATATTGCCTTGTCCGCCTTTGTTTTTGCGGCTGTAATCGGCAATCGGGGTGCGTTTTCCGTATCCGTTGGCGGTGGCGGTTAAAACTTGCAAACCGCTTTCTTCGGTTTCAGGAGCGAAGGTAATCAGGCTGACGATTTTGCCGTCGGCGGGAAGGCGCATACCGCGCAAACCGCCGCTGCCGCGGCCGGACGGGCGAACACCGTGTTTGCCGCTCGGCAGGGCGTTTTCGCTGTCAGCGGTTTCGTCTTCGATGCCGTCTGAAACCTCGGTTTCGATGTCGGCATCTTCCGCTTCGTCGTTGCCGGATTTTTCCCAGTATTCGTTGAAGCGGATGGCTTTGCCCAAGTTGGAGAACAGCATGATGTCGTCCGCACCGCCGGTTTGCGCGGCGCCGACGAGGTAGTCGCCTTCTTTGAGAGCGATGGCTTTAATGCCTTGGGCGCGGACGTTTTTAAAGGCGGAAAGTTGGACTTTTTTCACCATTCCCTGCGCGGTGGCGAAGAAGACGTATTGGTCTTCGGGAAACTCGCGTACTGCCAAAATCGCGCTGACTTTTTCGCCTTCTTCCAACTGGATGACGTTGTTTATCGGACGGCCGCGGCTGTTGCGTCCGCCTTCGGGCAGCTTGTAAACCTTAATCCAGTGGCACTTGCCCAAATTGGTAAAGCACATCAAATAATCATGCGTGTTGGCAACAAACAGGGTTTCGATAAAGTCTTCGTCTTTGGTGGCGGCAGCCTGTTTGCCGCGTCCGCCGCGACGCTGCGCCTGATAGTCGGTGGTCGGCTGGATTTTGATATAGCCACCATGTGTCAGGGTAACGACCATTTCGCGTTGCGGAATCAGGTCTTCATCGGCAATGTCGCCGCCGAACGGGTTGATTTCGCTGCGGCGTTCGTCGCCGAAATTGGTTTTGGTTTCTTCCAATTCTTCGCGGATGATTTGGGTGATGCGTTCCGGTTTCGCCAAAATGTCCAAATAGTCGATGATTTTTGCCATAATGTTTTTGTAGTCGCCGACGATTTCTTCTTGGTCGAGACCGGTCAGGTTGCGCAGGCTCATGCGCAGGATGGCGTCGGCTTGGATTTCGCTCAGATAATAGCCTTGTTCCTGTAAGCCGAGATTGGCGGGCAAACCTTCGGGACGCGCCATGCGCAGGTCGAGGTCGGTACGGCTCAACATGTCTTCCACCAAGCCGCTGCGCCATGCGCGGGACAGCAGTTTTTCTTTGGCTTCAGGCGCGTCAGCGGATTCTTTAATCAACCGAATCATCTCGTCGATATTGGACAAGGCGACGGCTTTACCTTCGGCGATATGGCCTTCATGACGTGCTTTTTTCAGGCGGAACAGGGTGCGGCGGGTAACGACTTCGCGACGGTGGCGCAGGAATTCCGCCAAAATCTGTTTCAGGTTCAGCAGGCGCGGCTGACCGTCCACCAAGGCAACCATGTTGATACCGAAGCTGTCTTGAAGCTGGGTGAGTTTGTAGAGTTGGTTTAAAACGACTTCGGCGTTTTCGTTGCGTTTCAATTCGATAACGACGCGCATACCGGATTTGTCGGATTCGTCGCGCAGGTCGGATACGCCTTCCAAGGTTTTTTCGCGCACCAGTTCGCCGATTTTTTCCACCAGCTTGGCTTTGTTCACCTGATACGGGATTTCGTCGATGATGATGGCTTCGCGTTCGCCGTTTTTGCCTATGGGTTCGATATGGGTCTTACCGCGCATAACAACGCGACCGCGGCCTGTTTTATAGCCTTCGCGCACCCCGCTCAAGCCGTAGATGGTTGCCCCAGTCGGGAAATCGGGGGCTTGCAGGATGTTGATCAATTCGTCGATTTCGGTTTCGGGTTCGTCCAAAAGACGCAGACAGGCGTTGATGGTGTCGGTGAGGTTGTGCGGCGGGATGTTGGTCGCCATACCGACGGCGATACCGGACGAGCCGTTGACCAACAGCGCGGGGAAGCGGGTCGGCAACACCAGCGGCTCGTGTTCGCTGCCGTCGTAGTTCGGGCCGAAATTGACGGTTTCTTCTTCGATGTCCGCCAGCATTTCGTGGGCGATTTTCGCCATGCGGATTTCGGTATAACGCATCGCTGCTGCGCCGTCGCCGTCAACCGAGCCGAAGTTGCCCTGACCGTCAATCAGTACATAACGCATCGAAAAATCCTGCGCCATGCGTACGATGGTGTCGTAAACCGCGGAATCGCCGTGGGGGTGGTATTTACCGATGACGTCGCCGACGATGCGCGCCGATTTTTTGTAGGCGGCATTCCAGTTGTTTTTCAGCTCGTGCATGGCGTACAGCACGCGGCGGTGTACGGGTTTGAGACCGTCGCGCACGTCCGGCAGTGCGCGCCCGACAATGACGCTCATGGCGTAGTCGAGATAGCTTTTTCGCATCTCGTCTTCAAGGCTGACGGGCAGGGTTTCGAGGGCGAATTTGTGGTCGTTTCGGATGGTTGCGTCGGTCATGGTTTCAATGTTTCGTATGGCAAAAAATTGTTGCTTATTTTAGCATATTTCAACATGAAACGGTGCGGCGGCCGGATATGCCGTCTGAAAGGCACGGGCAAAATGCGGCGAGAAGCGTCCGGCTTCCACAAATTTGTACAGGCGGCATTTCAGACGGCATCGGGGCATAATCCTTTCCATAGGAAAACGGGACGGAGGGGAAGATGTGGTAGCCGCCTTCGCCTTGCTTCTTTTTGTCTCTTACGCATATTGCTCCATTAATGCCACGATAGGCATTAGCTCCGGTTCTGAATCTGAGCGATAGCTGTCTATAACTGTTTCGTTTCCATTAAAAAAATGAACATTAGCACCACTATCAAGCATAGCTTTCAAAACATCTAATCGTTCGGGCATATAGCCTATCATTGCTAGAGGAATCATATTGTCTTCATCGGCTATATTCGGATTTGCTCCTGCCTCCAGCAACGCTAATGCTGCATCGCCGTTTCTGGCACGCATGGCGTAATGTAGTGGAGTCATGCCGTATATATCTTGGGCATTGACTGCTACGCCTTTGTCCAGATAGAACCGGACGGTTTCTAGCGTTGAAGGACTGTGAGGATTCATATTAATGCGGTGCAGATAGCTCCATTTTTCAGACGGCGTGATTTTCAAAGGATCAAACTGGCCGCTGTCTGCCGTTTTTTGCAGAAATTTGATATCGCCTAGTCTGTTCGCTCGAACAACCTGCATGCCGATATCATTTTTATAAGGATCTAGTCTCATTTTATTTTCCTGTCGTTAAAAATTTTTCCATATCATCTCTAATATCTTCTAAGTCATCAATACCTGGTTTCTCATAGCGATGACTCAAATTATCCTTAGCATTTTCCAGCTTAAAGATACTCGACCGCGCATTAACATAATCGTTCAATTGTTGTGATGGCGTATCGTGCCGATGACGGTGATTGGTGGGACGTATTGGCGTTTTTCGATTTGGAGGAACAGGTGGGTGAAGACGGTATATTTTCGGATGGGAATGCGAGGAGGAAAAACGGGCGGATTGAAAAAGTTTGATGTGCAGGTATGTGTGCTTTCGGGACGGTCTTTGCCGAAGCTGATGCCGATTTTGGCATGCCGTCCGAAGAAAGCTTTTCTGCCGGTAAAGGATAGAATGGGGGCAATGCCGAAACGCTGGCGCACGTCATTAAAAAACGGATGCAGGCGGAGGTTCGGCATTGCCTCCCGCAAAAATGTTATTTTTTTGATGTTCCTCCACGGCTTTTGTCTGTTGTGGGCGGGTAGCCGCTATGTTCGGACGGCATGGCGGACGAAACGGTTATGCCGTCTGAAACACGGTGCGGATTATAATGCCGAGGAAATTTCGTTGCGGAGTTTGTCGAGAAACCTGCCTTGGCGGACTTGTTGTGCGGCGGTGTCGTAATCTTGTCGGGCAAACGACTGTTTCAGACCGCAGAACAGTTTTTCTTGTTCGGCGCGGATTTCGTTGTCGAGATTTTTCAAGGATTCAAGGTCTTTGCCCGCCCGTGCCTCCATCAGCGTTTCGCGCCATTCCATTTGCTGCATAAGGAATTCGGGGGCGAAAGAGGTATGCTCCGGCGCGTCGGCATTGATGCCCGATGTTTTCAGCAGGTAGGCGGCGCGGTCGATGGGGTTTTTCAAGGTGCGGTAGGCATCGTTGATGGTGGAAGACATCATCACTGCCTGCTTTTGCTCAAAGGCGGAAGCTGAAGCGAATTTATCGGGATGGAAACGGGCGGCCAAGGCGCGGTAGGTTTGTTCCAAGTTTTCGGTGTCGATATCGAAAGCGGGTTCAATCTGGAAGAGGGTGAAATATTGGGACATAGTAGAATGATAAATGTAAGATTTTGGCAGAAAACTGTTTTTGCCTTATAATCTGCCGCTTCTTAAACGAAAGGACTGAATATGGGCGGCAAAGTGCAGCACAATAAAGGCAAAATACGCGACAATGCTTTAAAAGCCTTAGTGAAATCCGATTTGTTCCGGCACAAGGTGGAACGGAAAAGGAAAGGCAAAGGCAGCTACAACAGGCAGGAAGCGAAAAAATGGCGGGACGGTTTTGATACTGTCCCGCCGTTTTTATGCCTTAAACGTGGAAGCTCTCGCCGCAGCCGCAGGAGTCTTTGACATTGGGGTTTTCAAATTTGAAACCTTCCTGCAAACCTTCTTTGGTGTAATCGACTTGTGTGCCGTCCAGATAAACCAGGCTTTTCGGGTCGATATAAATGCGTGCGCCGTGTCCTTCAAAAATCAGGTCGTCGCCGTCGGCTTCATCGACAAATTCAAGGTTGTACGCCATCCCCGAGCAGCCGCTGGTTTTCACACCCAAGCGTACGCCCAAGCCTTTGCCGCGTTTGGCGAGATAGTCATTGATGTGTTTTGCGGCATTCTCGGTAAGGGTAATCATATTTCTTCCTTGTTGTACCGCCTCAGACGAACCCGAAGCGGCGGGCGGTTCGGACGGCATTGTGGGACGATGCCGTTTGAAGGGCTTTATCTGTTTTCCTGACGTTTGCGGTAGTCGGCAACGGCCGCTTTTACCGCATCTTCAGCCAAGATGGAGCAGTGGATTTTTACCGGCGGCAATTCCAACTCTTCGGCGATTTCGCTGTTTTTGATTGCCAGCGCGTCATCCAGGCTTTTGCCTTTAACCCACTCGGTAATCAGGCTGGACGAAGCGATGGCGGAACCGCAGCCGTAAGTTTTGAATTTCGCATCTTCGATGATGCCTTCATCGTTCACTTTGATTTGCAGGCGCATCACGTCGCCGCAGGCCGGTGCGCCGACCATGCCGGTGCCGACAGATTCGTCGTTTTTGTCGAAAGTACCGACGTTGCGGGGATTTTCGTAGTGGTCGATTACTTTATCGCTGTATGCCATGATGTGGTTTCCTTAATGTTTTGATGATTTAAGTGGTTTGTTTGCCGGTTTTCAGACGGCCTGAGTTAGATTTTGCACGCGCCGCCTTCACAGCCGTCGTCGTTTTCCGAATCGACGCCGCCTTCCACGGTAACGCCGTCGAAATCGTCAAGCAGGTTGTCGAGGTTGTCCAAATCTAAATCTTGTTCGTTCATATTTTTCTCTTGATTGCTTTGTTTTTGGAATGCCGTCTGAAGGTTCGGACGGCATGTTGGTACGCTTTAATGCGCCGCCCATTCAATCGAGTTCAAATCGATACCCTCTTTAAACATTTCCCACAGCGGAGACAGTTCGCGCAGTTTACCGATTTTGGATTTAATCAGTTCTGCTGCGAATTGGACTTCTTCTTCGGTGGTCATGCGGCCGAAGGTGATGCGTAGGGATGAGTGCGCTAATTCGTCGTTGCGGCCGAGTGCGCGTAAAACGTAGCTTGGTTCGAGACTGGCGGAAGTACAGGCGGAGCCGCTGGATACGGCGAGTTCTTTCACTGCCATAATCAGGCTTTCGCCTTCGACGAAGTTGAAGCTGACGTTCAGGTTGTTCGGAGCGCGGTGTTCGAGGTCGCCGTTGATATAGACTTCTTCGATGCCTTCGATACCTTTGAGGAAGATGTCGCGCAGTTTGCGGTAGTGCGCCATATCTTGTTCGAGTTCTTCTTTGGCGATGCGGAAGGCTTCGCCCATACCGACGATTTGGTGGGTCGGCAATGTGCCGCTGCGGAAGCCACGTTCGTGACCGCCGCCGTGCATTTGGGCTTCGAGGCGGACGCGGGGTTTGCGGCGGACGTACAGCGCGCCGATGCCTTTGGGGCCGTACACTTTGTGCGCGGACATCGAGAGCAGGTCGATTTTGGCGGCTTCGACATCGGCAGGCACTTTGCCGCAGGCTTGGGCGGCATCGACGTGGAAGACGATTTTGCGTTTGCGGCAGATTTCGCCGATGGCGGGAATGTCTTGCACCACGCCGATTTCGTTGTTTACCCACATTACGGAAATCAGGATGGTGTCGTCGCGGATGGCGGCTTTGAGTTCTTCCAAATCAATCAAACCGTTTTCTTGAACGCCGAGGTAGGTTACTTCAAAACCTTGGCGTTCGAGTTCGCGCATTGTATCTAAAACGGCTTTGTGTTCGGTTTTGACGGTGATGAGGTGTTTGCCTTTGGTTTTGTAGAAGTTTGCCGCGCCTTTGATGGCGAGGTTGTCGGACTCGGTCGCGCCGCTGGTGAAGATGATTTCTTTAGGGTCGGCATTAATCAGGGCGGCGATGTCGGCACGGGCTTTTTCGACGGCCTCTTCTGCTTCCCAGCCGAATGCGTGGCTGTTGGAGGCGGGGTTGCCGAAGGTTTCGGTTAGATAGGGAATCATTTTTTCGGCAACGCGTTTGTCAACGGGGGTGGTGGCGGCGTAGTCGAGGTAAACGGGGGTTTTGACGGTCATGGTTTGCTCTTTCTTTTTCGGGTGTTATTTAATGGATGTGTGTAAATTGGACGACGCGGCTGCCGTCGCCGTTGTTTTTTGTTCGATGATGCTTTGCAGGGTAACGCTGCCGAGGTAGTCGTTGATGGTTTTGTTTAAATTCTCCCAAAGGTCGTGCGTCAGGCAGGGCGCGCCGTGGTGGCAGTTGGCTTTGCTGCCGCATTGGGTCGCGTCCAGCCGGTCTTCGGCGGCGGAAATGATTTGGGCGATGTTGATGCGTGCCGCCGGTGCGGCGAGGATGTAGCCGCCGCCGGGCCCGCGCAGGCTTTCAACCAGTCCGGCGCGGCGTAGTTTGCCGAACAATTGCTCGAGATAGGAGAGGGATATGTTTTGGCGTTCGCTGATGGCACTGAGTTTGACGGCGCCGGTTTGCGCGTTCATCGCCAAATCCAGCATAGCGGTAACGGCAAAACGCCCTTTGGTGGTCAGTCTCATGGTGGTGGTTGCCCGTGTCGGCTTTTTATAGTGGGCGGAATTGTCCAATATCTGAGTGTTTCAGTCAAGTATGGAGGAGCTGTTGCCGATTGTTTGTTTAAATGGCGGTATAGTCTGATTTTGCTTTATTTGTTTGGTTTTTTGAATCAGTTGGTTATGTTTTTTGAGGAGCGGCGGTTGGGGCGTTTTGCCGGCAAGCAGTTTCAAAACGATTTGATTTATTTTTGATATTGATATAGATTATCTAAATCTTAGTGATTTATTTGAGTATTGCCTGAAATGCCGTCTGAAAGCTCAAGCGGTTTCAGACGGCATACTCCATCAGGCTGTCAAACAGGGAAAAACAAGATGAAACGTGATTTGAGCAAAATGACCTGCATCGAAGACTTGCGCCGCGTTGCCAAGCGCAAAATGCCGCGTATGTTTTACGATTACATCGATTCGGGTTCGTGGACGGAAACGACTTATCGGGAAAATACTTCGGATTTCAAAGATATCCGCTTCCGACAAAAGGTATTGGTCAATATGGAGGGACGCAGCCTTGAGGCCAAAATGATCGGGCAGGATGTGAAAATGCCGGTGGCGATTGCGCCGACGGGTTTTACCGGCATGGCACACGCAGACGGCGAAATCTTGGCGGCGCGGGCGGCGGAGAAGTTCGGCATTCCGTTTACGCTGTCCACGATGTCTATCTGCTCGATTGAAGACGTTGCCGAGAACACCAGCGCGCCGTTTTGGTTTCAGCTTTATGTGATGCGCGACCGCGAGTTTATGGAAAACCTGATTAAGCGCGCGAAGGATGCCAAATGTTCGGCATTGGTCTTGACCGCCGATTTGCAGGTTTTGGGGCAACGCCACAAAGACATCAAAAACGGCCTGTCCGCACCGCCGAAACCGACCATCGCCAATTTAATCAATCTGGCGACCAAGCCCGAATGGTGCATGAAAATGCTGAACACGGAACGCCGCACGTTCCGCAATATCGTCGGACACGCAAAAGATGTGGGCGATTTGTCTTCACTTTCTTCGTGGACGGCGGAACAGTTCGACCCGCGCTTAAGCTGGGACGACGTGGCGCGGATTAAAGATTTGTGGGGTGGCAAGCTGATTATTAAAGGCATTATGGAGCCTGAAGACGCGGAAAAAGCGGCGAAAAGCGGCGCGGACGCATTGATCGTTTCCAACCACGGCGGCCGACAGCTCGACGATACCGTGTCTGCCATCAAAGCCTTGCCCGACATCGTCAGCGCAGTGGGCAGCGACATCGAAGTTTGGATGGACAGCGGTATCCGCAGCGGTCAGGATATTTTGAAGGCGTGGGCTTTGGGCGCGAAAGGTACAATGATAGGTCGGGCGTTTCTGTATGGTTTGGGTGCGTATGGTGAAGAAGGCGTAACCCGTGCGTTGGAAATCCTGTATAAAGAAATGGATATATCTATGGCGTTTACGGGACACCGCGATATTCAAGATGTCGATGCCTCGATTTTGAGGGGTAAGGATTGGGGTAGGGAAACGGTTTAGATACTGAAAAATACGATGCCGTCTGAACACAGTGTTCGGACGGCATCATATTTTTAATTCCCATTCAGGCTGAGGATACCGCAGTATTCATTAGGCGCAAGGCTTTCAGACGGCATATTTCCTTTTGATATTCCGCCAGTCCGACAAATTCTCCGGTTTTCGTGTAAACGCGTATCGGCGTGTTGAAAGGCAGGTCTTCCTCGAAACGCGGCCGTTGTCCGCATTGGATCATATGGACGGCATAATCGTTTAAAACGGTTTGGGGGAAGTGTGAAACCAATACGTCGCAGGGCAGAAGTAGGCTGTCGCGTTCTGTTTCGTCCAAGTTTGCCAAGGCTTCGAGCGTGTGGCTTTGGGCGATGGTAAAGCCGGCGGTTTCGGTGCGGCGTAGGGCGGTCAGGTGGGCGAATGTACCGATGTGTTTGGCAATATCTTCGCTCAAAGTGCGGATATAGGTACCTTTGCTGCAACGCACGCTTATCACGGCTTTGGGCGCGTCAAATTCGGCAATATCGATGGCGTAAACGGTAATGTCGCGCGCTTTGCGTTCGATGACGATGCCTTTGCGGGCGTATTCGTACAGCGGTTTGCCTTCGTGCTTGAGCGCGGAAAACATTGGCGGCACTTGGCGGATGTTGCCTGTCAGTGCTTGGCAGGCCGTCTGAAATTCGGCTAAGGAAATATTGGCACGGGCGGTGGCAACGATTTCGCCTTCGGCATCACCCGTGCTGCTGGCTTCGCCGAGTTTCAGCGTGGCGGTGTAGGCTTTGTCGGCATCCAGCAGGTATTGTGCGAACTTGGTCGCTTCGCCGAAGCAGACGGGCAAAAGTCCGGTTGCCAAAGGATCGAGCACGCCGGTATGTCCGGCTTTTTCGGCATGAAACAAACGCCGCGCTTTTTGCAGCGC
Source organism: Neisseria polysaccharea ATCC 43768 (assembly GCA_000176735.1). GTDB lineage: Bacteria > Pseudomonadota > Gammaproteobacteria > Burkholderiales > Neisseriaceae > Neisseria > Neisseria polysaccharea. The sequence goes on from ADBE01000035.1 coordinate 22,374, forward strand.
GGTGTTGCTGGAAAGGTCTTCGGGTTTGTCGAGAAGAAGAACGCCGTTGACTGGGCGTTTGGCGGGTTTATTGGTCATGTTAATTAGGGAATATTAATGTTCAGACCGTCTGAAAGGGTTCAGACGGCCTGCGTGTTAGCTTAATTCTTCATTCAATAATTCACGAACAGAGTGTTTTTCATCAATTAGATCAACGCTGATTGCATCAAAGCCATTTCGTTTTAATGAGTCAAAACTAATGACGCGACCATCAATTAAGGGAACTTGTCCTTCAGAATTGACGAAATCTTCATATTCATCTTCATAGTCTATATTGTAATAAAGATGAATCAGAACTCGGTAAGTATACTCATCCAAATCAGTTAACATTCTGTTTTGCTTTTGATTTGGGCTATATTTGTCGCAAAACATAGCGTTATAGCCATGTTCCGCGCCATCAAACAATACGATTTCATCGCCGCTTACAGCTTCTACCGCCACAATTTTTACCGGAGCCTTATCAGTATCGGTAATCAATCCGTCAAAAGGCTCTCCATAGTAACGGATGTGGAAAGTATCTCTACCTTGGCAGGATAATGAAAAGCAACGATGCACGCCTTCAATTTGCAGGCTGTCACTATGTGCATAGGCGGCTAAATGTTCGGGAATCAGATTGTTCATTCTGGCAGTATCAGTCTTCAACCGGTTTTTCCGCCGCCACTTGGTCGATAAGGGCGGACAGGTTCATACCGCGTTCCAAGGATTCGTCGTATTTGAAATGCAGCTCGGGGATTTTGAACAGCTTGATGCGTTTGGCCAATTCGCTGCGGAGGTGTCCGCGTGCGTGTTCCAGCACTTCTTCCGTAATTTCGCGCGTATCTTGGTTCAAAACGGTGTAGAACACGGTGGCGTGGCTGTAATCGCGGGTAACTTCGACTTCGTTGACGGTAATGAAGCCGGCGCGCGGGTCTTTCAGTCCGGTACGGACGAGTTCGGCAAGCTCGCGCATAATTTGTTCTTTGACACGGTCTTGGCGGGCGTAGCCGCGTTGGGGTTTTCTCATGAATATCCTCAGATTTGGTTTCAGACGGCATTTCTGCCGCCGGGGCGGTTGCAAAGGGGCGTATTATAGCCGAATCGGCGGGATTTTAAGGTAATACGCGGCAGGATGTCCTTGGAATCACAAGAAGGCAATACAAAGACTTCAAGGGTATAAACATTGGTCTTGTGATAAGAATAAACATTTCTTGTTTTTCTATGACTTGTGGTCTAAATATACACTATGGTTTTATCGGAAAAGCGGTTGGGTTTACAGAATGGGAGTTAACAGCCGGGGCAGGAGTAGCACAGTTGAAAGATAATAATCGAAATTTGGGGGCATGGGTTTCTCAATACATTCAAAATCGGATTAGAGAACTTTGGGATGCAGATTTTTTAGCAGCTTTTGATGATGCGAGTGATAATGAAGCTATCAAAATAGGTTTCAGACTATATAATAGATATGGAGGAACTCCTTCTTTCTTAACGGCTCAAGTTATCTTAGATGAAATCTATAAATCTTATCAAGATAACAAACCTGTAAATATCAAGAAATGCCTAAATCATCAATATTCTTTTTAATTACATTCATTTTTTTGCTTTTTGGGTGTACAAGAAATAATGTGTCGTCAGATCATCAAATGTTAGAGCATTTCAATCTCTACGAGTCTGAATTTGAGAGATTGAGAAAAATTTCTGTTAAGTACGATGGATTTCATTATCCCCCTTATGACGAAACAGATAGTATAGCCCATGTTATCTCATCTAAAGATAAAAAGGAATTGGACTCTTTAATCAAGAGACTGGATATTATTAGTATACAGTATGATGGGATATCAGAAGTATGCTTGCTCTTTCATACATGGGGTGTTTCTATCAGCGGAGGGTACAAGGAGTATGTCTATACTCCAAATCTTGAGGATCATATAAAGAACTACGATAAAGAGGTTGCCTTAGATCCCAGCACTGAAATGTATATCGTAGAAAGAATTACGGAGGAAGATTTGGATCAAGTTGCTCAAAGATATTCTGCAAATATAGAGTTATATCGTCCTATAAAAAATGGTTGGTATATACATCTCAGTCGAGAGAATTGATTCTTGAGATGTATGCTATTCTTTTATATTGATAAGCACGGATATAGTTATTATACTTGGCAACCCGAACGGCGCGTGCCGTTTCTGCAACGCATACATTGTAAAGAAAGCCATGTCCAACGAAAACCGTACCTGTTCCTTTTGCGGAAAATCCAAATCACACGTCAAACATTTGATTGAGGGCGAAAACGCCTTTATCTGCGACGAATGCGTCTCAAACTGTATTGAAATATTGCATGAAGACGGAAATGACGGCACGCCTCCGGAAAGTGCCGGACAGACATCGGAAGAGCCTGGTAAGCTGCCCACACCCGCCGAAATCGTCGCCAACCTTAACGACCACGTTATCGGTCAGGAACAAGCCAAGAAAGCCTTGGCAGTGTCGGTGTACAACCATTACAAACGCCTGCGCCATCCTAAAGTCGGCGGTAATGTCGAATTGTCGAAATCCAACATCCTGCTTATCGGCCCGACCGGATCGGGTAAAACCCTGCTGGCGCAATCTTTGGCGCGCAAACTGGATGTGCCGTTCGTGATGGCGGATGCCACAACTTTGACTGAAGCAGGTTATGTCGGCGAAGACGTCGAGCAAATCATTACCAAGCTTTTGGGTAAATGTGATTTCGATGTCGAAAAAGCCCAGCGCGGCATTGTCTATATCGACGAAATCGATAAAATTTCACGCAAAAGCGACAACCCGTCGATTACCCGCGACGTATCCGGCGAAGGTGTGCAACAAGCCTTGCTGAAACTGATTGAAGGTACGGTGGCTAGTGTTCCGCCCCAAGGCGGCCGCAAGCATCCAAATCAGGAATTTATCAACGTCGATACCACCAACATCCTGTTTATCTGCGGCGGTGCGTTTGCAGGCTTGGAAAAAGTGATTCGCCAGCGTACAGAGAAAGGCGGTATCGGTTTCGGTGCGTCTGTTCACAGCAAGGACGAAAATGCCGACATTACCAAGTTATTCGGTATTGTCGAACCGGAAGATTTGATTAAATTCGGCCTGATTCCGGAATTAATCGGACGTTTGCCCGTGATTGCAACATTAGAAGAACTGGATGAGGACGCGCTGATTAATATTTTGACCGAGCCGAAAAATGCTTTGGTCAAGCAGTACCAAGCTTTGTTCGGCATGGAAAACGTCGAGTTGGAATTTGAAGAAAACGCTTTGCGCAGCATTGCTCGTCAGGCAATGGAACGTAAAACCGGCGCACGCGGCCTGCGGTCTATCGTCGAACGCTGCCTGTTGGATACCATGTACCGCCTGCCTGATTTGAAAGGTTTGAAAAAAGTGGTGGTCGGTAAGGCAGTCATCGAAGAGGGCAGGGAACCGGAATTGGTGTTCGAGTCCTGATGGCAAACAAAACCGCTTCGGAACGTTGAACCACGTTTCCGAAGCGGTTTTTTGTTTCTGATGCCGTCTGAAGCTTTCCCGCCTTCAGACGGCATTTGAGTTTTACGGATTGTCTGATGTCGCGGCAAATTCCGTCAGCGCGTGTTCCAAACGTCGCAAACCTTCCGCCATATCCTCATCGTTCAACAGTAGCGAAGGCGCGAAACGCAATACGTCCGCACCCGCAACCAAAATCATCACGCCGTGTTTCAACGCGGCGGCGACGATTTCGGCGGCACGCCCGCGATAAGGCGCGTCCAACACGCATCCGAGCAGCAGCCCCATCCCTCGAACCTGTGAGAACAAGCCCGTTTTCCTGCCCAAATCCAGCAATGCCGTCTGAAATTTCTGCCCCTGTTCACGGACATGGTTTAAAGTTTCGGGCGTATTGATGATGTCGAATGCGCGGCTGCCGACCGCACACGCCATCGGGTTGCCGCCGAAAGTCGAGCCGTGCGTGCCCGGTTGGAAGGCGGCGGCAATCTTTTCTGTCGCCAGCATCGCGCCGATCGGAAAGCCGCAGCCCAAGGCTTTTGCCGAACTTAAAATATCGGGAACAACGCCGTAATGTTCATAGGCAAACAGCCTGCCCGTATGCCCCATCCCGGTTTGAACTTCGTCCAAAATCAACAACGCATTGTGCCGGTCGCACAGACGGCGCGCGGTTTGCAAATATTCCGCAGTGGCGGGCAGGATGCCGCTTTCGCCCTGTATCGGCTCGATGATGACCGCGCAGGTCTGTTCGCCGACGGCAGCTTCCAGCGCGGCAATATCGTTGAACGGAACGTGCGTAATGCCTTGCGGCAGGGGTGCATAATCCTTGCTGTATTTCGGCTGACCGCCGACGGACACGGTAAACAGCGTGCGTCCGTGGAAACTGTTGATACAGGCGACGATTTCGCTTTTTCCTCCGCCGAAACGGTCGCGCGCGTATTTCCTCGCCAGCTTCAACGCCGCCTCATTCGCTTCCGCGCCCGAGTTGCAGAAAAAAACCTTGTCGGCAAAGCTGTGTTTCACCAATTTTTGCGCCAATTCCTGCGCCGGCCGCGTCGTATAGATATTGGAAATGTGCCACAGCTTGTGCATCTGCGCGTTTAAAGCATCGACAAGGGCAGGGTGGCAGTGTCCCAGCGCATTGACGGCGATGCCGCCTGAAAAATCAATATATTCACGCCCTTCCGTATCCCAAACGCGGCTGTCTGAAGCACGTTCGGGAATCATCGGGGCAAAGGCGAAATTGGGGGTCAGATAGTTTTGCATAATTGCTCCTGATTGCGGTTTTACTCGGGATTATGCACCGTTTTTCAAGGCGGATAAAGGGAAATTGCCGACAATATCGGGCAGCGGTGAAAATAAACTGAAACATTTTTAACAGGATAGATAAAAAATCAAAAAAAATTTCGATAAAATGCTTGAGGCGCGGCAGCGTTTTGATTTAGACTCTCCCCAATGTTTTTATCTTCAGACGGCATTTCATCATGCAAGGCAAAATGTTTACAACCGCTTACTGCTATTGGTACCACACAGACGTGCGGTACTTTTTTGCGCTTGCTTGAAATCCATCCCATACGCAAAACAGGCCGCTCGAAAACGGGGCGGCTTTTTTGTTACCTTCACACAGGTCGCCCGATTCGGCAACACACGACAGAATCAGGAAAATGACCATGAATGCAATGCCCCAAACTGCCGCACAAAACGAAACCCTGCACACTTGCAGCATTATTGTCGATGATGCGCAGGATTTTTCCCACATGCTTCTCGATGCAGTGCGGGACGACACACTCATCAGCGAATCGATGATTCCGCAAATCCGCACCGTTGCCGCCCTGATAGCCGCCGAACGGCACGACTTCAGCCGCAGCAGCCCCGCCGAGTTTACCGATGCCGCCGATTTTTTTGCCGCACGGATTTTGGTTTTGGGCGTGCGCCGCTTCCATTTGGACGTATCGCTGCTGCAGATTTTGAAAACCGCAAACAAGCGCGCCCGCCGCTTTGCCGAAAAACACCGCCTGTTTTTCGTCCCCGCCGAAGCCGAATTGAGTTTGAACAAACACAAAAACTGCCGCCTGCTGACCATAGAAACCGAACACGAAGTCGAAAACAAAGGCAACCCAGTCGCCAACAGCCTCGCATTTGTCCGCAAATTGCACACCCTGCCCCTGTAAACATCACGATTTGCCGGCAGAATGCTTGCCAAAATTTCCGACGGCGATACAATAAAACCGATTTTCCACCCAAACAGGACACACATGAAAAAAATCATCGCCTCCGCGCTTATCGCAACATTCGCGCTTACCGCCTGCCAAGACGACACGCAGGCGCGGCTCAAACAGCAGCAGAAACAGATTGAAGCCCTGCAACAGCAGCTCGCACAGCAGGCAGACGATACGGTTTACCAACTGACTCCCGAAGCAGTCAAAGACACCATTCCTGCCGAGGCGCAGGCAAACGGCAATAACGGACAACCCGTTACCGGTAAAGACGGGCAGCAGTATATTTACGACCAATCGACAGGAAGCTGGCTGCTGCAAAGCCTGGTTGGTGCAGCGGCGG
>ADBE01000034.1 GCA_000176735.1 Neisseria polysaccharea ATCC 43768
TGCGGCCTCATCGACAAAACCCTTGCCGAACAAAGCCGCACCGCCTACCGCTTCTACCGCCAGCAGCAACACAACACCAAACTGCGTGACGCGGAAAAAACCGAAGTAAGCGACGAATTGCTGACCCACTACGGCAATGTCAGGAAATTGTGGCGGGAAGTGTTCGGCGAAGAAGCCAAAACGCTTTGAGCTTAAAGCAAGTTCAGATAAGAACGCCCATGCCGCGAGGGCATTCGATACGACAGAAACGCACTGTAGCGGCGGGTTTCACACCCGCCCAAACTACGTCCGTTCCGACATCTTCCAAGCGACCGTAAAAAATGCCGTCTGAAAGCCGAACCGTCGGGTTTCAGACGGCATTTGCTATAATCGCGGCTGTTTTGAATTTTCGGGGGTTTTATGTCGGATAACGTTCCAACGATTGCGGCAGTCGCTACCGCACCAGGGCGCGGCGGCGTGGGCGTGATACGCATATCGGGGAAAAACCTGCTGCCGATGGCAGAGGCTTTGTGCGGTAAAACGCCCAAGCCGCGCGTGGCAACCTATGCTGATTTTACGGACGCGGACGGACAGGCAATCGACAGCGGGCTGCTACTGTTTTTTGCCGCACCGGCAAGTTTTACGGGCGAAGATGTCATCGAGCTTCAGGGACACGGCGGGCCGGTGGTGATGGATATGCTGCTGAACCGCTGTTTGGAACTGGGCGCGCGCCTTGCCGAGCCGGGCGAGTTTACGAAGCGTGCGTTTTTAAACGACAAACTGGACTTGGCACAGGCGGAAGGCGTGGCGGATTTGATTGACGCATCCAGCCGTTCGGCGGCGCGTCTGGCGTTGCGCTCGCTCAAGGGCGATTTTTCGCGGCGGATACACGGTCTGGTCGAAGACTTGATTACCTTGCGGATGCTGGTCGAAGCGACGCTGGATTTTCCCGAGGAAGACATCGATTTTCTCGAAGCGGCAGACGCACGCGGCAAACTGGACGGCTTGCGCCGCGCCGTGGATGATGTGCTTGCCAACGCGCAGCAGGGCGCGATTTTGCGCGAAGGTCTGAATGTCGTATTGGTCGGCGCGCCGAATGTGGGCAAGTCCAGCCTGCTGAACGCGCTGGCGGGCGACGAAGTGGCGATTGTTACCGATATTGCCGGAACGACGCGCGACGCGGTCAGGGAACGTATCCTGATTGACGGCGTGCCGGTGCATATTGTCGATACGGCAGGTTTGCGCGAGACGGACGACGTGGTCGAGCGTATCGGCATCGAACGCAGCCGCAAGGCGGTATCGGAGGCGGATGTCGCGCTGGTGTTGGTTGATCCGCGCGAAGGCGTGAACGACAAAACACGGGCGATTTTGGACGCGCTGCCGTCGGAGTTGAAACGCATCGAAATCCACAGCAAATCCGATTTGCACGCACACGCGGCAGGCGGGTTCGGTACGGGCGCGGAAACCGTCATCGCGTTGTCGGCGAAAACGGGCGACGGCTTGGACGCGCTGAAACGGACGCTGTTGCGCGAGGCCGGTTGGCAGGGCGAAAGTGAAGGGCTGTTTTTGGCGCGGACGCGGCACGTCAACGCACTCAAAGCGGCGCAGGAAGAATTGTCGCTGGCGGCATTGTGCGGCAACCATCAAATCGAGCTGCTTGCGGAACACTTGCGGCTGGCGCAGGTCGCGTGCGGCGAAATCACGGGCGAGTTTACGGCGGACGACCTGCTCGGCGTGATTTTTTCGAGGTTTTGTATCGGAAAATAAACGGATCGAAAGCATCGTGGTGGTGTCCGGCTGAACATTCCGTTATCCCATAAAAACGGGAATCCGATCCGTTCGGTTTTAGTTTTTTTGAATTTCGGGCAACGCTTAAATCTTCATTCCGCGCAGGCGGAAATTATCGGCGCGGTACGGCAACTTTTTTCGATATGAAAAGACCGTTATTCCTGTAAAAACAAAAAATCAAAAACAGAAAACTGAAATATCGTCATTCCCGCGCAGGCGGGAATCCAGCCCCGTCGGTACGGAAACTTATCGGGAAAACGGTTTCTTTAGATTTTACGTTCCGGATTCCCACTTTCGTGGGAATGACGGGATTAAAGTTTCAAAATTTATTTTAAATAACTGAAACTCAACGAACTGGATTCCCACTTTCGTGGGAATGACGAATTTTAGGTTTCTGTTTTTGGTTTTCTGTCCTTGTAGGAATGATGAAATTTTAAGTTTTAGGAATTTATCGGAAAAAACAGAAACCGCTCCGCCGTCATTCCCGCGCAGGCGGGAATCCAGGTTCGTTGAGTTTCAGTCATTTCCGATAAATTCTTGCAGCTTTGCGTTTCTAGATTCCCACTTTCGTGGGAATGACGGAGAGTCGCGGGAATGACGGAGAGTTGCGGGATTGGGCTTGGTACAAGCCTGAAAGGGGGCGGCGGTGCGACCGTAAAAAATGCCGTCTGAAACCCAAATCATCGGGTTTCAGACGGCATTGGCACATCAGGAGCTTAGAACTTCGCTTCGATGGTGAAATTGTAGCTCCTGCCCGGCGAGGTAAAGCGTTGGATGCCGGCGTGGGTTTTGTTGTCAACGCGGTTGACTGTGCCGAATTCGCGGATGCTGCGTAAAGATTCCCAAGTGTAGTACTGCTTGTTGGTAATGTTGTACGCGGCGGCGCGGAGCGTAACCTGTTTGCCGATGTTGAGGTAGGCGGAAAGGTCGAACAGCGTATAGGCCTTGCTGTGTTTGGCATAAGGCCACGGGTTGTTCAAATCGTCGTTGCTGTGGACGGTGTCGGACGGCTTTTTGGCGGCGGTGCGCGTGGCGTAGGCGTTGATGCCCCAGCGTTTGGAAGGCGCGTCATAGCCCAGGCTGTAAACCGCCGTCCACGGCGAAAGCGCGTTGATGGGCGTTTCTTTGCCGTTGTTTTGCGTTGCCTTGCCTTTGATGTAGCTGACGTTGAGGCCGGTGTGCAAACCTTTGGGCAGCCCGATGCTGTCGAGGTTCCAAGTGCCGTTAAACTCTATGCCTTTCACCCAGGCGGCGGTGCGGTTTTGGTTTTGCCAAACGGGCGTGCCGACCAATGCCGTGCCGTTTGAAAGCGGGGCGTAGCGTGGATTGTTTTTATCGTTTGACGAACCGCCCATATACGTCAATTCGATAAAGTCGCGGTATTTGGTTTTAAAGCCCGAGAGCTTGAAGTTGCCCGCCTTGCCGCTGCCCGCCAGGCCCAATTCCCAGTTTTTGGCTTTTTCGGCTTTCAGTTCGGGATTGGCTTTCAGGTAGAAATCGGGGTGCGGGAACAAGAGCCAGGTTTCGTCCGAAGTCGGGGCGCGGAAGCCGGTGCTGTATTTTGCCAACAAGTGCAGATGCTTGGTAAACCGCCAGTCAAATCCCGTGCCGTAGCTGAAGCCGGCGTGCGCGCGTTCCGAACCCAAATGGGGAATCTGCATGCGGATGGCTTGGGGGTATTTCGGATCGTCTTTCGCGCTGCTGCTGTTTTTGTCGTAGCGTATGCCCGCGTTCAGACGGAAGCGGTCGTTGCCGCCCAATTGGAACGCATTGTTCCAATAGGCAAATTTATATTTCGACCGGTTTTCGATCAGCATCGTGATTCTGGTATCGCTGGTAGTGGGGATTTTGGGGTCGTACAGTTTTACGTCATAGCTGTCACTCAAGTTGGCATTGTCCCCCTTGCCGCCGCCCAAGCCGTATTGCGCCGCCCAAACGGCTTTGGAAAAGTCGAGTTGTTTTTCAAAATCGGCAGTCCATTGCGCGGTGTTTTGGCGGATGTGGCGGAACGAATGGTAAACCTCGCTGTTGATGCCCTTTGTATCGTAATCTTTCGGGATGTCCCAAGTCCAGGTGTCCATATCGATGCGTTGTTTGTCGTAACGCAGCTTGAGGCTGTCCCACGGGCCGTGTTCCAACTCGTTTTTGTATTCGACGCCGGTGCGGCGGCGGTAGCTCACGTCTTGGCGGTGGCGGTAGTCACCCGTCGCGGGAGAGTAAGTTGTACCCACCCACAAATTAGACAGCTCGTTGGTAAAACGGTCGGTGCGCGAGTCTTCAAAAATCCAGCCGATGCGGTTGCGGTCGTTGAAATTGTAGCCCAGCTTGAACAGGGTGCTTTTGTTTACCCATTCTTGCGGGTCGGGGCGGGAGCGGGCAACCCCTGCGGCTTCATAGTCCTGGTAACTGCTGAACGGTTTGTTTGGGTCGAAAACATATCCCTTGTTTTTAATGGGGACATCGCCCTCGGTCGAGCGGTTTTTGGTTTCTTTGCCGAAGCGGCGGGTATAAACCAATAAGGCATCCAAACCAAAGAGCCTGCCGGCGGCGGTGATGCTGCTGAACTTCTGGCTGTTTTTGCCGACGCTTCCGCCTTTTATCCCCAAATGGTAGGGCTTGCCTTCGGAAACATAATCGCTTGCGGATTTGGTTTGGTAATTGACTGCACCGCCCAATGCGCCGCTGCCGGATTTGAGCGAGTCCGCGCCTTTGGTGATGGTTACTTCCGAGAAGTTTTCCGGCTCGGAAGTATTGCGGTTGGCGTTGAAGTTGCCGTATGCGCCGAACAATTCTTGGAAGGCTTCGGAAGAGCGGCTTTCCGCCTGCGCCAGCCCGTCAACGTTGATGGCGACGCGGTCTTTGTCGACACCGCGTATGGTAAAGCCGTTGGAGCCCGCCCTGCCGCCTTCGACGACGGAAATGCCGGGGTCGTAGCGCACCAGGTCGTGTTCGTCGTTGACCAAGAGCTTGTCTAAGGTTTTTCGGCGGATTTTTTCTTCGCCGAGTTTTTGGGTTTTGTGCGTGCCGGTAACGGTGATTTCGTTCAGCGTTCGGGCGGACTGCGGCGCGGGGTCTGCCGCAAAGGCGGGAAACGCTTGGGCGATGGCGGCGGCAGCCAATACGGGCTTGAAGGGGAAGGGCATAAGAAAACCTTTTTTAAAAGCGGATTGATTATTATTTTTTGAGATGGTCGGTACTCATATCAGTGGTTTCATTAGGTTTTTTTTCATAACTCACGCCGCCGAATACGGTATCGAGGGAGCGGTCGTCTTGAAAAGTGATTTTGCCGCCTATGCTGGTTTCGCTGTCGCGGTAGCCGTTGAATTTGCCAAAAAACTTGCCTTCCAAGTTGCCGGTTTTGCCGCCGGAGGTGGCAGTGCCGGAAAAGTTCAGACCGTCAATCATTGCGTCTTTAATTTCCACATCCGGTCCGTAATCGCTGTTGCCGCGGATTTCGCCTGCCAGTCTGTTGCTGTTGAAATTGGCGGTAATAAAGGAAAGGACGGGGGTGTTTTCATAACCGTAATAAATGCTGCCTTTGGGCGGCGTATAAGAGGAGGTAACAAATTGCCCGTTTCTGACGCGGATGCCCCAAACCTGATAAGTGATTTTGCCTTTGGTTTCGGGTGTGGTGCTGCCGACAGACTCCGGCGTTTTGCCGACGGGGAAGCCGCCGGCGAAGAGGTCGATTTTGCCGTTGGGGCCTATCCACGCCCCGAATTTCATATAATCCTGCTTGGTGATTTCTGCGAAATCGTTAGCCCCGGATTCGCTGCAACAGATAAAGATGCGGCTGCCGTCGGCAAGCCGCTGGCCGGCGTGGCGGTCGGGCATTTTGAAATCGGGGGTTTCGTTGCTGGGGGGTATTATGGGGTCGGCGTAGGTTGAAAGGGCGTATTGCGCGCCACCGGGTGTTTTGAAGATGAATGATGTTTCTTTGATTTTGTAGTCGGGGAAAGGTTCTTTTTCTACTTCCCGCTGCTGAATGGAAATGCCGGATGTGCTTCCGGTGCCGGCGGTGTTGATGTTTTCAATGTTGCCGTTATCGCTTGATAACGTTACCTCGCCGGCGGTCAGCGGCGTGGCGGTGGGGATGGACACGGGGACGTGCGGTTCGGCTACCCCCCCCCCGGCACAGGCGGCAAGGGCGGCGGCAAGCGGCAGTAAGGAGAGGGCTTTGTATTTCATCGCATACTCAATCTTGATGATGTGTTAATAATAGTTTTGATTATCAGTTTAAATGTTATATGATGTCAACTGTTTTGTGAGGCGATGCAAAAGTTAGTAAATGTGAAATCCGCCCTTTGAAAATCGGGCGGCGGTTTTTTGCCTGCCCGCTTTCAGACGGCAAAGCCGGTTTTCACGGGTTTCTGCCTGTTTTTCGGATAGTTTGACGTGCTTCGGCGGCGTGTTTGCCGGAAAGGTAAATGACAGGGTATGTTGTATTTCAGATACGGCTTTTTGGTTGTTTGGTGTGCGGCAGGTGTTTCTGCCGCCTATGGGGCGGATGCGCCCGCGATTTTGGATGACAAGGCATTGTTGCAGGTGCAGCGGTCGGTGTCGGATAAGTGGGCGGAATCGGATTGGAAAGTTGAAAATGATGCTCCGCGCGTGGTTGACGGGGATTTTTTGTTGGCGCATCCGAAAATGTTGGAACATAGTTTGCGCGACGCGCTCAACGGCAATCAGGCGGATTTAATCGCTTCGTTGGCGGATTTGTATGCCAAGCTGCCGGATTATGATGCAGTTTTGTACGGCAGGGCGCGGGCTTTGCTGGCGAAATTGGCGGGAAGGTCGGCGGAGGCGGTGGTGCGGTATCGGAAGCTGCACGGGGAAAATGCGGCAGACGAGCGGATTTTGCTGGATTTGGCGGCGGCGGAGTTTGACGATTTCCGGCTGAAGTCGGCAGAAAGGCATTTTGCCGAGGCGGAAAAATTGGATTTGCCGCCGCCGGTTTTGGAAAATGTGGGGCGTTTTCGGAAAAAAGCGGAGGGGCTGACGGGCTGGCGTTTTTCGGGCGGTATCAGCCCAGCGGTCAATCAAAACGCCAATAATGCCGCGCCGCAATATTGCCGGCAAGACGGAGGCAGTCAGATATGCAGTGTCAGCCGGGCGGAGCGGGCGGCAGGGTTGAATTATGAAATCGAGGCGGAAAAACTGACGGCGTTGGCGGATAATCATTATTTGTTGTTCCGTTCCAATATCGGCGGCACGAGCTATTATTTCAGTAAAAAATCGGCTTATGATGACGGGTTCGGCAGGGCGTATTTGGGATGGCAGTATAAAAATGCACGGCAGACGGCGGGGATTTTGCCGTTTTATCAGGTGCAGTTGTCGGGCAGCGACGGCTTTGATGCGAAAACAAAACGGGTAAACAACCGCCGCCTGCCGCCGTATATGCTGGCGCACGGAGTCGGCGTGCAGCTGTCCCATACTTACCGCCCAAACCCGGGATGGCAATTTTCGGTCGCGCTGGAACATTACCGCCAATGCTATCGCGAACAGGATAGGGCGGAATACAATAACGGTCGGCAGGACGGGTTTTATGTTTCGTCGGCAAAACGTTTGGGCGAATCGGCAACTGTGTTCGGCGGCTGGCAGTTTGTGCGGTTTGTGCCGAAACGCGAAACGGTGGGCGGCGCGGTCAATAATGCCGCCTACCGGCGCAACGGTGTTTATGCCGGCTGGGCGCAGGAGTGGCGGCAGTTGGGCGGTTTGAACAGTCGGGTTTCCGCGTCTTATGCCCGCCGCAACTATAAGGGCGTTGCGGCTTTCTCGACAGAGGCGCAACGCAACCGCGAATGGAATGTCTCGCTGGCTTTGAGCCACGACAAGTTGTCGTACAAAGGTATCGTGCCGGCGTTAAATTATCGTTTCGGCAGGACGGAAAGTAATGTGCCGTATGCGAAACGCCGCAACAGCGAGGTGTTTGTGTCGGCGGATTGGCGGTTTTGAATGGTGGGAAAATGCCGTCCGAACTTTGGAAACAGGTTCGGACGGCATTTTTGCGCGTTCAGGCAAGGGCGGCGGCAAATACGCCGCGCAGGGCGTTGGAGAGGCGGATTTCTTCGGCTTCTTGCAGTGTTTTTTGTGTGATGTGTGTTTCGATTACTTGATTTGTGTGCAAATATTTTTGCGATTCGTCCAACACGGCTTGGCGCATCACGCCGTTTAAAATGTCCAAATCTAAGGAGGGCGTGAGCCATTGTCCTTGGTATTTGACGAACACGTTGCTTCTGCCGCCTTCGAGCAGGATGCCGTCCGAATTGAAAAACAGGCTGTCGAACGCGCCTTGTGTTTCGGCGGTTTGCCACGCCTGGTCGAAGAGGGCGCGGTGTGTGGTTTTGAAGCGGCGCAGGTAGTTTTGTGCGGACAGGACGGTGGGCGAAATGATGACGCGCTGTTTGTCAGCCAAATGGTTTAAAACGGCGCGGGACAGGCTGATGCCGTCTGAAGCGAGCAGGGCTTTGACGCGGAACGAGCCGTCGGGCAAGTGGGCGATGTATTGTTTGATTTGATTTTCGCAGCCGTCGGGCAGGGGCAGGTTAAGGGCGCGTGCGGCGGTGTTCAGACGGCATAGATGGCGGTCGAGCAGGGCGCATTGCCTGTTTTCCACGCGCAGGGTTTCAAAAATGCCGAAATCGGGGCGCAATTCGTTGAGGAAACGGGCTTTCCAGCCGCATTCGCGATATTCGGCGGCGGGGTCGCTGTCGATGACGATGCCGGAACCGACACCGTACACGCCCCGATACGGCGGATTGGAGTCAAACGGATGCTGCGTTGCCCCGCCTTGCCGTACTATCTCTACTGTCTGCGGCTTTGTCGCCTTGTCCTGATTTGTTAATCCACTATCTAAGTTGTCTGAAACTGAGTTAGAAACGGGTTTGAGCAATAAGGTTCGGATAACGACGTTGAACGTGCCTTCAAACCCCAAGCCGCCGGAACACGGGTTCAAATAGCCGATGCTGCCCGTATAAAGTCCGCGTGCTTCGGTTTCGAGCGATTCGATAATCTGCATACTCATTTTTTTGGGCGCGCCGGTGATGCTGCCGCAGGGGAAGGCGGCGCGGAGGATGTCGGCGAACGAGGTGTGCGGCAGGGCTTGGGCTTGGATGGTGCTGGTCATCTGCCAAACGCTGCCGAAACGCGATACTTTGAACGGCTCTGGTACGCATACTTTGCCGGTTTGGGCGATTTTGCCGAGGTCGTTGCGCAGCAAATCGACAATCATCACGTTTTCGGCGCGGTTTTTCGGGTCGGTTTGCAACTCGGCGGCGCGGCGTTCGTCTTGTCCGTCGCCCAAAATCGGCGCAGTGCCTTTCATCGGTTCGGTGCTGATGGTGCCGTCCGAACCGATTTTGAGGAAGAGTTCGGGCGAGAAACACAGCGTCCACGAGGATTGCCCCTCCACATCGGGCAGGTGGGACAAGACGGCATAGGGGACGGGCTGGCGCAGGCGGCGGTAGAGGCTGACGGGATTGCCGTAGGCTTGCAGGTGCAGGCGGGTGGTGTAGTTGATTTGATAGGTGTCGCCGCGCCGGATGGCTTCGTGGATTTGGCGGATATGCTCGAGGTAATCGGTTTCGGATACGGAGGATTGCGGCGTGGAAATGCCGGCGGGGAGGCCGTCTGAATGTCGGACAAGCCAGCTTGCGGCATCGATGTCGGCGCAGTCGGCAAACCAGTGCAGGGCAAGATTGCCGCCGCGTTCGGACTCCATCCCCATCAGTGGCAAACCGAATCCGTAGTCTGCAAACAACACGGCATGCAGCCCTTTTTGCCAGCCCTTTTGCAGCGCGCTATCCAAAGCATCGAGTTCTTCGGGACGGAAAAAACGGCTTTCCACATGATTTTGATAGCGTTTTGCGCGGCCGCTTACGGCATCGTCAAACAGGGCGAAATAAGGCATGGCAATCTGGGGCAAATGTTTTGATTATACGCCCCTTATTACACATATTTTCAGACAATTCGGCAAATATCGGCAAAATGTAATTTTATGTAGAGAAAGCGGGGGCGAAGGTGTAAAATTGTGAAAACAGATTTTCATTTCCAACCTGAACACAACCAAGGAGGCCTTTATGGCAGACCACCAGCTGCAACCGTTTGAAAACGTAGAATTGGGCGAAAAGCAAGACCAGCTCCAAGTATTTGAAAAAGCTGTTTTGGAACACGAAGGCAAAGGTTCTGCCGAAGATTCCGGCACTGCCCCGCTGCCCGAAAACTACCCCTACCGCAAACGTATGCGCCGCGCCGCCTACGAAGCCGAAAAAGCCAAACTGCAAATCGAATTGCTGAAAGTGCAAAGCTGGGTCAAAGATTCCGGCCAGCGCATCGTCAGCCTGTTTGAAGGCCGCGACGCGGCAGGCAAGGGCGGCACGATCAAACGCTTTATGGAACATTTAAACCCGCGCGGTGCGCGCGTGGTCGCTTTGGAAAAACCGACTACCACCGAACGCGGACAATGGTATTTCCAACGCTACATCCAAAACCTGCCGACTGCGGGCGAAATGGTATTCTTCGACCGCTCGTGGTACAACCGCGCCGGCGTGGAACGTGTAATGGGCTTTTGCGAACCCAACGAATATATGCTCTTTATGCGCCAAACCCCCGAATTGGAACGTATGCTCGTTGCCAGCGGCATCCATCTGTTTAAATTCTGGTTCTCCGTATCCCGCGAAGAACAACTGCGCCGCTTCATCTCCCGCCGCGACGACCCCCTGAAACACTGGAAACTCTCCCCCGTGGACATCCAGTCGCTCGACCGCTGGGACGACTACACCGAAGCGAAAAACGCCATGTTCTTCCACACCCACACCGGCGACGCGCCTTGGGTCATCATCCGTTCCGACGACAAAAAACGCGCCCGTTTGAACTGTATCCGCTACTTCCTGCACCAGTTGGATTACCCGGGCAAAGACGTGAAAGCCATCGGCAAAGTGGATGAAAAAATCGTCCTCGTCCCCGATACGCGCTACAAAGATAAAAACATCGACCTCGGTCATGACTGATTGCCGGTGAAGCAATAAAAATGCCGTCTGAACCTGAAATCGGGTTCAGACGGCATTTTCTATCGGGGTTTTAAAGCGGCATTAAATGTCGGTTTCCAGATAAACGACTTGGGTTTGCAGATATTCTTCCAAACCGTGTTTGCCGTCCGCGCCGCCGATGCCGGATTTTTTCCAACCGGCGTGGAAGCCCTGCATCGCTTCAAAGTTTTCACGGTTGATGTAGGTTTCGCCGAATTGCAGGCGGCGGGTAACGTAGAAGGCTTCGTTTAAATTAGTCGTATAAACAGAACTGGTCAGGCCAAACTCGCAATCGTTTGCCAAGGCGATGACTTGGTCGAGCGTGTCGAAAGCGGAAACGGGCAGCACGGGGCCGAAGGTTTCTTCTTTCATAATGTCCATACTGTTGTCGGTGTCGGTCAGCAGGGTCGGCTCGAAGAAATAGCCGCGCCCTTCGGCGCGTTTGCCGCCGCAGACCAGTTTCGCACCTTGTTTGACTGCCCGTTCCACTTTTTCGGCAACGGCTTTGACGGCGCGCTCTTCAATCAGCGGGCCCATTTCCAGCGCGCCTGCTTCGGCTTCGGCAGGGTTGCCGTAGCGCACGCCTTTCATGGCGGCGGTCATTTTTTCAATGAACGCGTCTTTCAGGCTGCTGTGGACATAAACGCGCTCGGCGCAGTTGCAGATTTGACCGGTGTTGCCGACGCGCGAAGCCAAGATGGATTTCACTGCCAAGTCCAAATCCGCGTCTTTCAAAACGATGGCGGGGGCTTTGCCGCCGAGTTCCAACGAAACTTTGGTGATGTTGGCGGAAGCGGCTTCCATCACTTGGCGGCCTGCTTCGACGGAGCCGGTCAGGCTGACCATATCAACTTGCGGATGGGCAGACAAGGCATTGCCGATTTCCGCACCCGGACCGTTCACCACGTTGAACACGCCTGCGGGCAGTCCGACCGCATCGACGATTTCGGCGAAGATGTGGCAGTTGATCGGGGTTACGCTGCTGGGTTTGACGACGATAGTGTTGCCCGTTACCAAGGCGGGGCCCATTTTGCGGGCAATCAGGAAGAAGGGGAAGTTCCACGGCAAAATGCCGGCAATCACGCCCAGCGGACGTTTGAACAATAAAATGTTTTCGCGCGGGCGGTCGCTTTGGATGATTTCGCCTTCGTAACGGCGCGCCCATTCGGCTTGGTAATCGAGATAGTCGGCGGTGAACATGACTTCCACGCGCGCCAAGTCTTTGGTTTTGCCGCCTTCGGCAACGATGGTGTCGGTCAGCTCGTCGGCGCGTTCGCGTATGCCTTGGGCGATTTTGCGCAAATACGCGCCGCGTTCGACCGCAGGCAGATGCTCCCAAGCCGGTTGCGCCGCACGCGCCGCCGCTACGGCGCGGTCAACGTCCGCCCTGCCGCCTTTGGGTTCGCGGGCGATGACCTCTTCGGTGGACGGGTTCAATACGTCGCGCCATTCGCCGTTGAAATCGTTTTCAAAGCGTCCGTTGATGTACATGGCCAATTGTTTCATTTCGGGTTCTCCAGTTTTGTAGTCAGATGTAGTTTTAGTTTATTCCCAAATAAATTACCGTACAAGTTTTTTTATAGTGGATTAACAAAAATCAGGACAAGGCGACGAAGCCGTAGACAGTACAAATAGTACGGAACCGATTCACTTGGTGCTTCAGCACTTTAGAGAATCGTTCTCTTTGGGCTAAGGCGAGGCAACGCCGTACTGGTTTTTGTTAATCCACTATACACGCGGATTTCGGGTTTGAAATCAAATGCGGCTTACCGGTTTTCTTTTTGGTTTCCGCAGGCGTGCTGCCGAAATATTGCCTGAATGCCTGAGTAAAGCTGGAAACGTGGCGGTAGCCGCATAAATATGCGGTTTCGCCTATGCTTTTCCCCCCGTTTTGCAACAGATAAAGCGCGTGTTGCATTTGTTTGTGGTGCAGCCACTCGCTTGCGGTAATGCCGAAATGGTCGCGCATACGGCGTTGCAGCGTCCTTTCGCTGATGTTCAGCGCGGCTGTCAGCCGGTTGACTTGGTGTGCGCCGCCGGCAAACGCGGCATTCAGGGTGCGGCTGAAGTCTTCAGACGGCATAGCGTCTGCTTCCGCCGTTTCTCCTGCCGCCGTCCCAATGCCGTCTGAAACCGTGTCCCACAAATCCGACAGCAGCCGCAAAACGTCTGCCTCGCGGCGCAATGTTTCGCCCAAATGCCCCCTTGGGGCAGGTTGCAGGCAAGATGCCGCCAAGCCGCGCAGATTTGGGGACAAATCCCATATTCTGACTGGTTCGCGGTAAAGTATGGGTGTAAAACCCGCATACTCCGGACGCAGCAGCCATTGCTCCATACCTTTAATTGTCATTTTGACCGTTTTGCCGCCGCGATAAAGATAGCGGCTGAACAGGACTTCTTCCCCGACTGAAATCAGGATGACCTTGCCGCCGTCCGCATCGATTTGGAATCGGCTCCGGTTGATGCCGAAGTTCAAAGAGCCTTCCAGCAAAAGCACGAACGACACATAAGGTTCGGCGAGGCGGCTGCTGCAAAAATCACACCGTGCCGTTACTGTGCCGCCGTGGATGGAAATGCCGTTGGACAAAGTATCGAAACGGTAGCTGCCCTCCACATAGCTGCCGCCGCCGCTTTTGACTAGATTGACGAACCGGCTGCTGTTCAAATGTTCTGCTTTTTCCATAGTTTTCTGATAAAGGTTATCATTTGAAAGATAACATTTTTCGCCACAGCAAACAATCCGCCGCCGCCGACGGCATTTTCACAACACCTGCCGCCCGTATGCCGTCTGAAAATTGCCCGTCTTCCCGATAAGCCTTAAAATACACGCCGTCAAACCTATCGTTTTGCCTGCACATGAGTCCCTTCCCTTTTATCGAAATGAAAGATGTCGCCTTTGCGTATGGCGACCGCCCGATTCTGAAGAACATCAATTTCAGTATTCCGCAAGGCAATTTTGCTGCCGTAATGGGCGGTTCGGGCAGCGGCAAAACCACGCTGATGCGTCTGATTACGGGTCAGATTCGTCCGCAGTCCGGGCAGGTTTTGATTGAAGGATGGGATTTGGCGGGCTTTTCGGCTGACGAGTTGTATGAACACCGCCGCCGTATGGGTGTGTTGTTCCAACACGGCGCACTGTTTACCGATTTGTCGGTATTCGACAATATCGCTTTCCCGATGCGCGAACTGACGCGCCTGCCGGAAGCGGTGATTCGGGATTTGGTTTTGTTGAAACTGAACGCGGTCGGGCTGCGCGGCGTGGAAAACCTGATGCCGTCCGAGTTGTCCGGTGGGATGTCGCGCCGCGTCGCGCTTGCCCGCACGATTGCGCTTGACCCCGAAATTATGTTGTACGACGAACCGTTTACCGGCCTTGATCCGATTTCCTTGGGCGTGATTGCCCACTTGATCAGCCGCGTCAACAAGGCTTTGCGTTCGACCAGTATTATGGTAACGCACGACATTGAAAAATCTTTGGAAATCGTCGATCAGGTGATTTTCTTGGCGCACGGAGAAATTATGTTTTCCGGCTCGCCGCAGGAAATGCGCGAACTGGATTCGCCTTGGGTGCGCCAGTTTGTCGGCGGGCTGGCAGACGGTCCCGTGGCATACCGTTATCCGGCGCAAACGTCGTTGCAGCAAGATTTGCTCGGGTAAATTGAGCCGGTGCCGTCTGAAACCGTTGAACCTTACACATAGAAATTTATGAACTTTATCCGTTCCGTCGGGGCGAAAACCCTCGGCCTTATTCAATCTCTCGGCAGTATCACGCTGTTTCTGCTGAATATTCTGGCGAAATCCGGTACGGCTTTCGTCCGTCCGCGCCTGAGCGTGCGCCAAGTGTATTTTGCCGGCGTGCTGTCGGTGCTGATTGTTGCCGTTTCGGGGCTGTTCGTCGGTATGGTTTTGGGTTTGCAGGGCTATACGCAGTTGTCGAAATTCAAATCCGCCGATATTTTGGGCTATATGGTCGCGGCTTCGCTGTTGCGCGAGCTGGGTCCGGTGTTGGCGGCGATTCTGTTTGCCAGCAGCGCGGGCGGTGCGATGACCAGCGAAATCGGTCTGATGAAAACGACCGAACAGCTCGAAGCGATGAACGTGATGGCGGTCAACCCCGTCGCCCGCGTGGTTGCGCCGCGCTTTTGGGCAGGCGTGTTTTCCATGCCGCTTTTGGCTTCGATTTTCAACGTGGCGGGCATTTTCGGTGCGTATTTGGTCGGTGTAACCTGGCTGGGCTTGGACAGCGGCATTTTCTGGTCGCAAATGCAGAACAACATCACGATCCATTACGATGTAATCAACGGTCTGATCAAATCCGCCGCGTTCGGCGTGGCGGTAACGCTGATTGCCGTGCATCAGGGCTTCCATTGCGTCCCGACTTCGGAAGGCATTTTGCGCGCCAGCACGCGCACGGTGGTTTCCTCCGCCCTGACGATTTTGGCGGTCGATTTTATATTGACCGCGTGGATGTTTACAGATTGACGGGCCGTCTGAAGACGAAACGCGGAACATCGGATATTCAAGGAACTTTAATGAAAAAGAATGTATTGGAATTTTGGGTCGGACTGTTCGTCCTGATCGGCGCGGCGGCGGTTGCCTTTCTCGCTTTCCGCGTGGCGGGCGGCGCGGCGTTCGGCAATTCCGGCAAGACTTATACCGTATATGCCGATTTCAGCGATATCGGCGGACTGAAGGCCAACGCGCCGATCAAATCCGCAGGCGTATTGGTCGGACGCGTTGGTTCCATCGAGCTTGACCCGAAATCCTATCAGGCGAGGGTGCGCCTCGATTTGGACGGCAAATATCAGTTCAGCAGCGACGTTTCCGCGCAAATCCTGACTTCGGGACTTTTGGGCGAGCAGTACATCGGGCTGCAGCAGGGCGGCGACACGGAAAACCTTGCTGCCGGCGACACCATCTCCGTAACCAGTTCTGCAATGGTTCTGGAAAACCTTATCGGCAAATTCATGACGAGTTTTGCCGAGAAAAACGCGGCGGGCGGCAACGATGCTGCAAAAACCGCCGAATAAACGTACAACACCATATTTATACTAGGACACTGAATCATGAAAAAAACCTCCCTTATCGGCGCACTGTGCATCGGTATTTTGAGCATCGGTATGGCGGTTGCCGCCCCTGCCGACGCAGTAAACCAAATCCGTCAAAACGCCACTCAAGTATTGAGTATCTTAAAAAGCAGCGATGCCGGCACCGCCCGCCAAAAAGCCGAAGCATACGCCGCCCCTTATTTCGATTTCCAACGCATGACCGCATTGGCGGTCGGCAACCCTTGGCGCACCGCGTCCGACGCGCAAAAACAAGCGTTGGCCAAAGAATTTCAAACCCTGCTGATCCGCACTTATTCCGGCACGATGCTGAAATTCAAAAACGCGACCGTCAACGTCAAAGACAATCCCATCGTCAATAAAGGCGGCAAGGAAATCGTCGTCCGCGCCGAAGTCGGCATCCCCGGTCAGAAGCCCGTCAATATGGACTTCACCACCTACCAAAGCGGCGGCAAATACCGTGCCTACAACGTCGCCATCGAAGGCGCGAGCCTGGTTACCGTGTACCGCAACCAATTCGGCGAAATCATCAAAGCGAAAGGCGTGGACGGACTGATTGCCGAGTTGAAGGCTAAAAACGGCAGCAAGTAATCCATAAGCCATGCCGCCAGTCTGAAGGCGGCATGGATTTTTTCCTACCGAACACTATGCATACAGAACTCAACAACGGAACACTGCACATCGGCGGCGACATCACTGTCAAAACCCTGACTAGGGACGCATTTGAGCGTTTCCGGCAACAATGCCGTCTGAAAGAAACCATTGCCGTCGATTTCGGCGGTGTCAAACGTGCCGATTCCGCCTGCGTGTCGCTGCTGCTCGAAGTGCTGCGCGGCTGCAAAGGCAGCGTCAGGCTGACCGGCATTCCCGAATCCGTGCGTGCGCTGTCCGAACTGTACGAAATCAAAGACTGGTTGAAATCATGAAAAAAACCGCCTACGCCGCCCTCCTGCTGATCGGGTTCGCTTCCGCCCCTGCATTTGCAGAAACCCGCCCCGCCGACCCGTATGAAGGCTACAACCGCGCCGTCAGCAGGTTTAACGACCGGGCCGACCGCTACATTTTTGCCCCTGCCGCGCGCGGCTACCGCAAAGTTGCGCCGAAACCCGTCCGCGCCGGCGTGTCCAATTTTTTTAACAACCTGCGCGACGTGGTCAGCTTCGGCAGCAATATCTTGCGCTTGGATATCAAACGCGCAAGCGAAGACCTTGTCCGTGTCGGCATCAACACCACTTTCGGTTTGGGCGGACTGATCGACATCGCCGGCGCGGGCGGCGTTCCCGACAATAAAAACACCTTGGGCGACACGTTTGCCTCGTGGGGATGGAAAAACAGCAATTATTTCGTGCTGCCCGTCTTAGGGCCGTCCACCGTCCGCGACGCGCTCGGCACGGGCATTACCTCCGTTTACCCGCCCAAGAATATCGTCTTCCGCACCCCCGCCGGGCGTTGGGGCACGGCTGCCGCCTCCGCCGTCAGTACGCGCGAAGGCCTGCTCGATTTGACCGACAGTCTGGACGAAGCCGCCATCGACAAATACAGCTACACGCGCGACCTCTATATGAAAGTCCGTGCGCGGCAGACCGGTGCAACACCTGCTGAAGGTACGGAAGATAACATCGACATCGACGAATTGGTCGAAAGTTCCGAAACCGGTGCGGCGGAAACTGCCGTTCAAGAAGATTCCGTATCCGAAACACAGGCAGAAGCAGCAGGGGAAGCCGAAACGCAACTTGGAACACAACCCTAAAGCCATGCCGTCTGAAAATCCGTGTTCAGACGGCATTCCCTTTCGTCGGAACGGACAGTCCGAAACCACAGATTGGGCTATAATCCCTTTTTTGCACATACCGCGCGACAGCAAAGGAAAAACCATGTACGAAGTCAACCGCAGCGTATTCGTCCTCATCCCCTTAGAACCCTTCTGGAACTGGCTGCAAACCCTGCCGGGCAACCACCTCGACGGACTGACCCTCGAAGACATCCAAGCCGATGCCAATTCCTACCTTGTCCGCCCGTGCGAAACTGCCGACGAAGTATGGGATGAAATCGAAGCGCGTTTCGAAGATATTTTCGCCGCCGAACTTGCCGACTGGTGCGAAGACGAGCGCGAGTGGCCCGCGCTCGATGCCGACATTTTCAACGAATGGTTCGACATCCAGCTTTCTACCGTCATCACCGACCTCGAACACGAACCGCTTGCCCGCGAAGCTTTCCAACCCATTAACCTGAACTGATGAAGCTGACCGTCCGCAATTACCATCTCGACGGTTACGGCCATGTCAACAATGCGCGCTACCTCGAATTCCTCGAGGAAGCGCGTTGGGCGTTTTTCGAGGAGCGCGGACTGCTGCATGAATTGTCAAACCTCATGCTCATTGTTGCCCGCATCGATATCCGTTACAGCCGCCCCGCCGTCGAAGGCGACGTATTGCAGTTTTCATGCCGTCTGAAAACCCCCGGCACGCGCCGTATCGTATTGACCCAAACCATTACGCTGCCGAACGGAAAAACTGCAGCCGAAGCCGATATCACCCTGATGCCGGTCAGCGCAAAAACACAGCGTACCGTCAGCCTCCCCGTTACACTCGCACACGCATTGGAAGACTTGTCCGAATGAAAAAAATACTCACTGCCGCCGCCGTCGTATTGGTCGGTATCCTTATTGCCGCCGTTCTGATTCCCGACAGCAAAACCGCTCCCGCATTTTCGCTGCCCGATATGAACGGCAAAACTGTTTCCAACGCCGACCTGCAAGGCAAAGTAACCCTGATTAATTTTTGGTTTCCCTCCTGTCCCGGTTGTGTGAGTGAAATGCCCAAAGTGATTAAAACGGCAAATGACTATAAGAACAAAAATTTCCAAGTCCTTGCCGTTGCCCAGCCCATCGATCCGATAGAAAGCGTCCGCCAATATGTCAAAGACTACGGTTTGCCGTTTACCGTCATGTATGATGCGGATAAAGCCGTCGGACAGGCGTTCGGCACACAGGTTTATCCAACTTCCGTCCTTATCGGCAAAAAAGGCGAAATCCTCAAAACCTACGTCGGCGAACCCGATTTCGGCAAACTCTACCAAGAAATCGATACCGCACTGGCACAATAGCGATGCCGTCTGAAGCGCAAAAAAAAGCAGGAACGATGTTCCTGTTTTTTCAGATCATCCGCCTCGACACGTTCAGACGGCATTTAATCATCCAGCAGATTCTTTTTCACCACTGCCGGATTGCCTGCCGCCAAAGAGTAGGGCGGAATGTCTTTTGTAACCACCGCGCCTGCGCCCACGACCGAACCGCGCCCGATGGTTACGCCCGCCATCACAATCACCCTGCGCCCCAGCCAGACATCGTCCTCCAACGTAATCGGACGGATTTCCGTGTAGCCCTCAAAACGTTTGTTTTCACGGTTAAACTTGTGGTTGCTTGAATAAAACAGGCATTCCGGCCCCATCATCACATTTTTGCCGATTGTCAAACCACGGCAGATTTCACAGTTTACCCCGATACCGGAACCATCGCCCAAAACCGTATCCGGGAACACATAGGCACCGCGTTCGATATTGACCCCGCGTCCGATATGCGGAGAAACCCGCCGTGCCAGAAATACGCGTACGCTTTTGCCGATGATGCCGATACCGCGCATATGAGACGGCGGCAATAGGGAACCGGCGAAGCGCAGTAGCAGGGAAAAAAACTTCACCCTCATAAAACCTCCTTCAGAGTAATCTTTTTGCATTTTATCGAATATACTCTTGACGTAACAACAGAAAATAGAGAGAATGTCGGACTTGTCTGTAGCATAGGTACATCCCCTATGCCCGCTTTTTTGAAAGGAAATCAAATGAAACAAGGTATTCACCCGAACTACCACGAAGTCAACGTTACCTGCTCCTGCGGCAACAAATTCGTAACCAAATCCGCGATGGAAAAAGAAAACTTCAATATCGAGGTTTGCTCCCTGTGCCACCCGTTCTATACCGGCACCCAAAAAATCGTCGATACCACCGGCCGCGTGGACAAATTCAACAACAAATTTGGCAACCTGTTCAAACGCTGATTGCCGCTTTGCAAGAATTAAGCTCTGCCATCATTTCGATGGCAGGGCTTTTTAATATTTGGCACACTGACTTCTTATCTATATAGTGGATTAACAAAAATCAGGACAAGGCGACGAAGCCGCAGACAGTACAGATAGTACGGAACCGATTCACTTGGTGCTTCAGCACCTTAGAGAATCGTTCTCTTTGAGCTAAGGCGAGGCAACGCTGTACTGGTTTTTGTTAATCCACTATATTTTGACGGGGTTGAAGTTGACATCTACAAAGTTTAATGTTTAAATACATTCAAAAATATATTTGAATGAGATGTTTTATGATTCAAAATGTTGTTACTTCAATAATCCTGTATTCTGGGACAGCCGTAGACTTACTTATTATCCTAATGTTATTTTTTGCCAAAAGAAAAAGCAGAAAAGACATCATTAACATCTATTTAGGACAATTTCTAGGCTCTGTTAGTCTGATATTGCTAAGTTTGCTTTTTGCATTTGTCTTAGATTATATTCCTAGTAAAGAGATTTTAGGTTTGCTCGGCTTGATTCCAATTTTCCTAGGCATCAAAGTTTTGCTTTTAGGAGATTCTGATGGAGAGGCTATTGCCAAAGAGGGTTTGCGCAAAGATAATAAAAACCTGATTTTTCTAGTCGCTATGATTACTTTTGCAAGTTGTGGTGCTGACAATATTGGTGTCTTTGTCCCATATTTTACTACCTTAAATTTAGCGAATTTGATAGTGGCTTTACTTACCTTTCTAGTCATGATTTATCTCTTGGTTTTTTCTGCCCAAAAATTAGCACAAGTCCCTTCTGTTGGAGAAACTTTGGAAAAATATAGCAGATGGTTTGTTGCTGTTGTTTATTTAGGATTGGGGATATATATCCTGATTGAAAACAACAGTTTTGATATGCTATAGACTGTGTCGGGCCAGGAAAAAATATTATGAAAAAGATAGTATCTGCAAAGACTGCCCCGTGCAGTCTTTTTTGTTGCCGGTCTTTTTTTGTCTGATGCCGTCTGAAGCAGTCTCTGCACGACCTTTGTGCGAATATTTGCTACACTTGGCAATCCATCCATTTCTTCTTACGCTTATGTTGACCTATACCCCGCCCGATACCCGCCCGCCCGCCAAAACCCACGAAAAACCGTGGCTGCTGATGCTGATGGCGTTTGCCTGGTTGTGGCCGGGTGTATTTTCACATGATTTATGGAATCCTGCCGAACCTGCCGTTTATACCGCCGTCGAAGCACTGGCAGGCAGCCCCACCCCCTTGGTTGCCCATCTGTTCGGTCAAACTGATTTCGGCATACCGCCCGTTTATCTTTGGGTTGCCGCCGCGTTCAAACATTTGCTGTCGCCGTGGGCTGCCGACCCATACGATGCCGCACGCTTTGCAGGCGTGTTTTTTGCCGTTGTCGGGCTGACTTCCTGCGGCTTTGCTGGCTTCAACTTTTTGGGCAGACACCACGGGCGCAGCGTCGTTCTGATTCTCATCGGCTGTATCGGGCTGATTCCGGTTGCCCATTTTCTCAATCCCGCAGCCGCCGCCTTTGCCGCCGCCGGACTGGTGCTGCACGGCTACTCGCTGGCACGCCGGCGCGTGATTGCCGCCTCTTTCTTGCTCGGTACGGGTTGGACGCTAATGTCGTTGGCAGCAGCTTATCCGGCAGCATTTGCCCTGATGCTGCCCTTGCCCGTGCTGATGTTTTTCCGTCCGTGGCAAAGCAGGCGTTTGATGTTGACGGCAGTCGCCTCGCTTGCCTTTGCCCTGCCGCTGATGACCGTTTACCCGCTGCTCTTGGCAAAAACGCAGCCCGCGCTGTTCGCGCAATGGCTCGACTATCACGTTTTCGGTACGTTCGGCGGCGTGCGGCACGTTCAGACGGCATTCAGTTTGTTTTACTATCTGAAAAACCTGCTTTGGTTTGCATTGCCTGCGCTGCCGCTGGCGGTTTGGACGGTATGCCGAACGCGCCTGTTTTCGACCGACTGGGGGATTTTGGGCATTGTCTGGATGCTTGCCGTTTTGGTGCTGCTTGCCGCCAATCCGCAGCGTTTTCAGGACAATCTCGTTTGGCTGCTGCCGCCGCTTGCCCTGTTCGGCGCGGCGCAACTGGACAGCCTGAGGCGCGGTGCGGCGGCGTTTGTCAACTGGTTCGGCATTATGGCGTTCGGACTGTTTGCCGTGTTCCTGTGGACGGGCTTTTTCGCCATGAATTACGGCTGGCCCGCCAAGCTTGCCGAACGCGCCGCCTACTTCAGCCCGTATTACGTTCCCGACATCGATCCCATTCCGATGGCGGTTGCCGTACTGTTCACACCCTTGTGGCTGTGGGCGATTACCCGCAAAAACATACGCGGCAGGCAGGCGGTTACCAACTGGGCGGCAGGCGTTACCCTGACCTGGGCTTTGCTGATGACGCTGTTCCTGCCGTGGCTGGACGCGGCGAAAAGCCACGCGCCCGTCGTCCGGAGTATGGAGGCATCGCTTTCCCCGGAATTAAAACGGGGGCTTTCAGACGGCATCGAGTGTATCGGCATAGACAGCGGCGACCTGCACACGCGGATTGTTTGGACGCAGTACGGCACATTGCCGCACCGCGTCGGCGATGTACAATGCCGCTACCGCATCGTCCGCCTGCCCCAAAATGCGGATGCGCCGCAAGGCTGGCAGACGGTCTGGCAGGGTGCGCGCCCGCGCAACAAAGACAGCAAGTTCGCACTGATACGGAAAATCGGGGAAAATATATTAAAAACAACAGATTGAACCGAGTTTCTGGATTAAGTGCCGGAAATTGCGTATAATTGCGCGATTAAACCTTTATATAGTGGATTAACAAAAATCAGGACAAGGCGACGAAGCCGCAGACAGTACAAATAGTACGGAACCGATTCACTTAGTGCTTGGGCACCTTAGAGAATCGTTCTCTTTGAGCTAAGGCGAGGCAACGCCGTACTGGTTTTTGTTAATCCACTATAAATCAGCCGTTTTGCAGGCATCACACAGGAGCGACAATTATTATGATGACCCTCTATTCCGGCATTACCTGCCCCTTCAGCCACCGCTGCCGCTTCGTTTTGTACGAAAAAGGTATGGATTTTGAAATCAAAGACGTCGATATTTACAATAAGCCCGAAGACCTCGCCGTCATGAACCCGTATAACCAAGTCCCCGTGCTGGTCGAGCGCGATTTGGTGCTGCACGAGTCCAACATCATCAACGAATACATTGACGAACGCTTCCCCCATCCGCAGCTTATGCCCGGCGATCCCGTTATGCGCGGCAGGGGCCGGCTGGTGCTGTACCGTATGGAAAAAGAATTGTTCAACCACGCCCAAGTTTTGGAAAACCCCGCCGCTACCAACAAGGAACAGGCAAAAGCGCGCGAAGCCATCGGCAACGGTCTGACCATGCTTGCCCCTTCGTTCAGCAAAAGCAAATACATCCTCGGCGAAGATTTTTCTATGATTGATGTCGCCCTGGCCCCGCTGCTGTGGCGGCTCGACCACTACGATGTCAAACTGGGCAAAAGTGCCGCGCCGCTGCTCAAATACGCCGAGCGCATCTTCCAGCGCGAAGCCTTTATCGAAGCACTGACACCCGCCGAAAAAGCCATGCGCAAATAAGCCCGGAATGCTTGCAAAACCCACCGTTTTGCAGGCATTTTCACATTCAGGCACACCACACGGAACCCATTATGCCCACCTCAACCAAACCCTATATTCTCCGCGCACTTTGCGAATGGTGCAGCGACAACAGCCTCACACCGCACATCCTTGTCTGGGTCAACGAACACACGCGCGTCCCCATGCAGTACGTCCGCGACAACGAAATTATGCTCAACATCGGTGCGACCGCCACGCAAAACCTTCAAATCGACAACGATTGGATCAGTTTTTCCGCCCGTTTCGGCGGGCAGGCGCACGATATATGGATACCTGTCGGACACGTCCTCAGCCTTTTCGCACGGGAGACCGGTGAAGGTATGGGGTTTGAATTGGAGGAGTACCGCCCCGATACGCCGCCTGAAAACACCTCTGCCGAAACCGCGCCCCGACCCGCCAAAAAAGGCTTGAAATTGGTCAAATAAATCTATGCCGTCTGAACGGAATCGTGTTTCAGACAGCATTTTGTCCGATGGGGCGCAAACGGAATCTGTTTATCGGCAAAACCCGTTTCGGCGTATCAAAACCGTGTTGCCCCTGCCGATTCGATATTGGGATATTGAAAATGCCGTCTGAACCTGCGATACGGGCTTCAGACGGCATTTTTCCTTATATTCATACAATCAGGCGGTCAGTACGGCTTTCAGGATTTTGTTGACTTCACCCATGTCGGCTTTACTGGCAAGTCGGGTTTTCAATACGCCCATCACTTTGCCCATATCCGCCATACCTGCCGCGCCGGTTTCGGCAACGGCGGCTTCGACCGCAGTACGGATTTCTCCGGCGGAGAGCATTTGCGGCAGGTAGCGGTGCAGTACCTCGATTTCGGCGTTTTCTTTGTCTGCCAAATCCTGGCGGCCGGCTTCAGTGTAGATTTTCGCGCTGTCTTTGCGCTGTTTGACCATTTTGGTCAGGATGGCGGTGATTTTGGCATCGTCGGCTTCGGTGCGTTCGTCCACTTCAAACTGTTTGACGGCGGCGTTGATGAGGCGGATGGTGCCGAGGGAAACTTGGTCTTTGGCGCGCATCGCGGTTTTCATGTCTTCGGTAAGGCGGATTTTCAGGCTCATAATGTTCTCGCTGGGATGTCGGATGGAAACGGCGGGTTTCGATGCCGTCTGAAAAGCAAAACACACCGCAGAGCAGGTCTTGCGGTGTGTCCTCATATCACAGGGCTGACCTGTAATCTGTACTTGAACGTTTAGTACATTTTGGGCGGCAGCTGTTGGCTGCGCAGGCGTTTTTGCAGGCGTTTTACGGCTGCCGCTTTTTTGCGTTTGCGTTCGGTAGTCGGTTTTTCGTAGGCTTCGCGGGCGCGCAGCTCGGTCAGCAGGCCGGTTTTTTCTACGGCGCGTTTGAAACGGCGCATAGCGACTTCAAATGGTTCATTCTCTTTTACGCGGATTGCAGGCATTTTATTTCCTTTAATAAATTCGGTTGTTGCATCTGCCCATCATATCGGTGGAAAGGGTAGGGCAGACGGTGTTGAAGGTTTACCGTATCGCTGTGCCTTGCGGCGGCGGGATACGCGCCGTGACGGAAACATCACCTCCTAACGGGTCGGCTTGTGCCGTGTCAAGCTGCTTGAAAAAGCAGGAAAAACAATTTTCGGATTGTCTTATATTTATGGTTCGCCGTCAATGCCGTTCGGGATAAAAATGCCGTCTGAAAGACCGGGCGGGTTTCAGACGGCATCGGTACGTCAGCGTGCAGGAACGGTGCCCATACGCTGTTTGAGCGGGATGTGCGGCGCGCCGAAGAGGGAGGCGTAGTAGGCGGCATTGGTCATCACTTTTTTGACATAGTCGCGCGTTTCGGAAAACGGGATGGTTTCGGCATATACCGCGCCTTCGAGGGGCGTGTCCGCCTGCCATCGGCGCGCCCTGCCGGGGCCGGCGTTATAGCCTGCGGTGGCGAGAACTTCGTTGTTTTGCAGGCGGCGTTTGGTGTCCGCCATATACCACGTCCCCATACGGATATTACCGTCGGCGGTGTAAAGTTGTGCGGCATCCATACCGATTTTGCCGGCGATTTCGCGCGCGGTGGCAGGCATAACCTGCATCAGCCCCTGCGCGCCTACGCCGGATTGCGCGCCCATAACGAAACGGCTTTCCTGACGGATGAGCCCGTAAACCCACGCCGGATCGACATTAACATTTTGCGCGTGGCGGATTACCGTGTCTTTAAAGGGCGAAATATAGCGCAATGTGTAGTTGAGTTTGCGGTCGGTGCGTTCCGCGCTGTTGACTGCCATATCGTAAAAACCGTGGTCGAACGCGGTTTGCGCGGCGGTCAGCAGCTTGTCTTCGTCGAAGCCGCGTGTGGCAAAACGCCATTCTGCCTGAGCCTGACGGCGCATTTTCGCATCGCCGGTAGTTCGGCTGTTTTGGAATAGCACCAGCGCGCGTTTGACTGCACCGTCTTCCGCCATACGGAGGACGCTGTTTTTGCCGGCATCAGGCACATTGTTGCGCGTATCGATTTTGCGCCCCAACTCTTCCCCTGCCAGCACCGCATAAAAATTCCTGCCCGTCGCTGCCGCCTGTTTGTAAAGTTTTTCCGCCTCTTGCGTGTTGCCCGTTGCGGCGCGGCTGCGTGCCAGCCAGTAGAGCCAGGTCGGGCTTTTTTGCAGTTTTTCGGGCATATGCGAGATCACGGAGGCCAGCTCGTCCCAACGTCGGGCGCGCAAGGCGGCGCGGGCGTACCACTCGATCTGGTCGTCGGTCAGTTGTCTGCGGTCGGCAACTTTGCCGTAATAGTCCAAGGCGGCAGGCACATTGAGGTTTTGCGACTGATAATGCCCCAATACGCCCCACGCGAAACTGCGTTGTTCGGGGCTTAAACCGCTTTCCATTTCGGACAGCAGGGCGGCGGCATTCGGCGATTTGCGTGCTTCTTTGCCGATGACGTTCAACAGGGCATATTCGCGCGAACCTTGTGTACCGCCGTCAAACGGGCTGCCCAATGCGGCGGCAAGGTTGCGTGCGTCTGTGGTTTGGCGGCCGGCCAGCAGTCCGCGCACGCGCCTCCAGGCGTCGTTGCCGTCCAACAAGCCGGATGCGGCTGCCTGTTCCAACAGTTTGGTGCAGCCCGAAGGCAGTTTGCCCGTATTTTTGACCAGTTCGGCGGCACGCGTATAGTCGTTGCGGTTCGAATCGGCGTAGCATTCGACTTCTTGGGCGCGCCCTTCAGGTTTGAGTTTGGCATATTCCTGTGCAAACAGCGTCCACTGTTTGCGTGCGCCCAAAGACTTCAGCCACTCGTTGCGGACATTTTCCGCCATCGCACTGTCGCCGGCGTTTTCCAAATAGGCGGCGACAGCCGCATCGTTTTTCTGTTTCACTGCATCCAGTGCGGACGGGTAGCCGCCGTAATCTTCCAGTGTTTTTTCTTCAGGTTCGGCTGGGCGGGTGGGAACGCTTGCCGAAAGATCGGCAGTTTCTGCTTTGCCGGCTGGCGGTGTGTTTGTGGAAGAACACGCGGCAAGCACCAAGGCTGCCAGCAGCGGCAGGGAATGCTTCAGAGAGGGTAGGTACATCGGATTTCCTTAAGAATCTGAACCCTGAACGGTCAGGGTTGGAAAAGACAAAATGCCGTCTGAACAGGCGTTTGCCCGAATTATATGCCGAAACTGCACCACCTTTGGAATGTTTCCGACATAATTTATATTTTTCAATAATTTGCCGTTTGGGTGCGAACCGCTGCCTTTGCCCGTTTCAGACGGTATAGTGGATTAACAAAAATCAGGACAAGGCGACGAAGCCGCAGACAGTACAAATAGTACGGAACCGATTCACTTGGTGCTTGAGCACCTTAGAGAATCGTTCTCTTTGAGCTAAGGCGAGGCAACGCTGTACTGGTTTTTGTTAATCCACTATATTGTCCGAAATGGTTGCCCGCTTCCTGCTTTATTGACAAAAAAACGCTTTCCCGATAATATCCTACGAAAATTAACCTGCCGATTTGACACAGCTTGCGGGCATAACAGCTAAAGCGTTCCGACAATTTCAGCTTTATCTTCCGCGCCCGTTGTGTCCGACATCGGGCTTTGTTTTATGGAAAAGACAATGATTATTTTGGACAAGGTTTCCAAGCATTACCAAACGCGCGACAAGACCCGTTTTGCCGCCGTCGAGCCGACCAGCCTCGAAATCCGCGACGGCGAAATTTTCGGGCTGATGGGCTATTCCGGCGCGGGCAAATCCACTCTGCTGCGCCTGATTAACCTGTTGGAACGCCCCGACACGGGCAAGGTCAACGTCTGCGGACAAGAGCTGACCGCGCTCGATGCCGCCGCATTGCGCCGGGCGCGGCAGAATATCGGCATGGTGTTTCAGCAGTTCAACCTGTTGAACAACCGCACCGTCGCCGGTAACGTCGCCTTCCCATTGGAAATCGCCGGATGGCCGTCTGAAAAAATCAAAGCGCGCGTTAAAGAATGCCTTGAAATCGTCGGCTTGACCGAACGCGCCGGCCACTACCCCGCCCAGCTTTCAGGCGGGCAGAAACAGCGTGTCGGCATCGCCCGCGCGCTCGCGCCCAAGCCGCAAGTCATCCTCGCCGACGAACCCACTTCCGCCCTCGATCCCGCCACCACGCGCAGCGTCTTGGAATGTTTGGAAGACATCAACAAACGCTTCAACGTAACCATCGTCATCGTAACCCACGAAATGAGCGTCATCAGACGACTGTGCGACCGCGCCGCCCTCTTGGATAAAGGCAAAGTCGTCGAAATCGTCGAAGTACGCGGCAACCAAATCCACGCCCGATCCGACATCGGGCGCGAACTGATTCGGGAGGACTGATATGGCAGACTTAACATTCCAACAAGCCGTTTCCAACATCATCAGTATGAAAGGCGAAATCTTCCGCGCCTTGGGCGAAACCTTCGTCATGGTCGGCTTGTCCACCACATTCGCCGTCATCTTCGGCACGCTGCTGGGCGTGTTGCTCTTCGTAACCTCCAGCCGCCAACTGCATTACAACAAGCCGGTGAACTTCCTGCTCGACAACCTCGTCAACCTCATGCGCGCCTTCCCCTTCGTCATTTTGATGATTGCGATGATACCCGCCACACGCGCCATCGTCGGCAGCACCATCGGCCCGGTTGCCGCCTCGCTGGTGTTGAGCGTGTCGGGATTGTTTTATTTTGCCCGACTGGTGGAACAAAACCTGCGCGAAGTTCCCAAAGGCGTGATTGAAGCCGCCGCCGCGATGGGTGCGCCGCCGGTTGCCATCGTCCGCAAAGTCCTCTTGAACGAAGCGCGCGCGGGCATGGTTTCCAGCATTACCGTGCTTGCCATCGGACTTTTGTCATACAGCGCGGCGGCAGGAATGATAGGCGGCGGCGGCTTGGGCGACCTCGCCATCCGCTACGGCTACTACCGCTACCAAACCGAAGTCATCGTCTTCATCGTCGCCCTCCTCGTGCTGCTGGTCATCCTGATTCAAAGCACCGGCAACGCGTTGGCGCGGAAATTGGACAAACGTTAAACCCAAAATGCCGTCTGAAGCCCGGATGAAGCCGGCCTTCAGGCTTGAGAACGATACGGTAGGGTGAAATATCCGCCGCACCGTTAAAAATGCTATAAAATCCCCCTGTTCGCGGCAAATGCCGTCTGAACGCCGAATCCGGACGGCAGGACTTCTTGCCCGTCATTTTTGTTTGAAACCGCCACAACATCAGGAGAAAATATGAAACCCTTCTTCAAAACCCTTTCCGCCGCCGCACTCGCGCTCATCCTCGCCGCCTGCGGCGGCCAACAGGACAGCGCGCCCGCCGCATCCGCTTCTGCCGCCGCCGACAACGGCGCGGCGAAAAAAGAAATCGTCTTCGGCACGACCGTCGGCGACTTCGGCGATATGGTCAAAGAACAAATCCAACCCGAGTTGGAGAAAAAAGGCTACACCGTCAAACTGGTCGAGTTTACCGACTATGTGCGCCCGAATCTGGCATTGGCTGAGGGCGAGTTGGACATCAACGTCTTCCAACACAAACCCTATCTTGACGATTTCAAAAAAGAACACAACCTGGACATCACCGAAGCCTTCCAAGTGCCGACCGCGCCTTTGGGACTGTATCCGGGCAAACTGAAATCGCTGGAAGAAGTCAAAGACGGCAGCACCGTATCCGCACCCAACGATCCGTCCAACTTCGCACGCGCCTTGGTGATGCTGAACGAACTGGGTTGGATCAAACTCAAAGACGGCATCAATCCGTTGACCGCATCCAAAGCGGACATTGCCGAAAATCTGAAAAACATCAAAATCGTCGAGCTTGAAGCCGCGCAACTGCCGCGCAGCCGTGCCGACGTGGATTTTGCCGTCGTCAACGGCAACTACGCCATAAGCAGCGGCATGAAGCTGACCGAAGCCTTGTTCCAAGAACCGAGCTTTGCCTATGTCAACTGGTCTGCCGTCAAAACCGCCGACAAAGACAGCCAATGGCTGAAAGACGTAAGTGAGGCCTACAACTCCGACGCGTTCAAAGCCTACGCGCACAAACGCTTCGAGGGCTACAAATACCCTGCCGCCTGGAATGAAGGCACCGCCAAATAAGGCAGTCGTATAAAATGATGCCGTCTG
This sequence comes from Neisseria polysaccharea ATCC 43768, assembly GCA_000176735.1. Lineage (GTDB taxonomy): Bacteria > Pseudomonadota > Gammaproteobacteria > Burkholderiales > Neisseriaceae > Neisseria > Neisseria polysaccharea. The sequence goes on from ADBE01000034.1 coordinate 30,165, forward strand.
AACCGTATCCGTGTTCAGACGGCATTTTTGTCCTTTAATCCGCCATTCCCTGCCATTCCGCCGAATCCGGCGTATCGATTCCGAACAGCGACAAAGCGTGTGCGACACTGTGCGCCACTATGTCGTCCGCCGTCTGCGGCTTGCGGTACATCGCAGGAACAGGGGGAAACACCACGCCGCCCATTTCCGTTACCCGCTTCATATTGTCCAAATGGGCAAGGTTCAGCGGCGTTTCGCGCACCATCAGCACCAGCCGCCGCCTTTCCTTCAAAACCACATCCGCCGCACGCGTCAAGAGGTTGTCGCCGAAGCCGTGTGCGACCGAGGCAAGCGTCCGCATCGAACAGGGGGCGACCAGCATCCCGTCCGTTTTAAACGTACCGCTGGCAATGCACGCCCCGATATTGCCGATCGGATGCACGAAGTTCGCCAAGGCATAAACTTCGTCTCTCGCATAATCCGTTTCCGAAGCGCGCGCCATCTCCGCGCCTTTCGATACCACAAGGTGCGTTTCGACATCTTGCGCGCGCAAAAGTTCCAAAGCCTTCACGCCGTATTGGAAACCGCTCGCCCCGCTGATGCCGATTATCAAACGCCGTACCATCATCCGCCTTTCCCATAAAACCGCCTGCAACGGCAAACCGGCTATTATAGTGAAAAAACAGAAATCCGATAAACACGGATACAAATTGTCGGCAATACCCAATATCCGATAAAATACCCGATTTAACATCCTATTTGAATAGGCACGGGAGGGCGGTATGGCAAAAGTAAAAGGCGGATTGGGGCGCGGTTTGGATTCGCTGCTCGCCAACGGCGCAGACAACAGCAGCGGCGACCGATTGACCACGGTTGCGGTTAAAGATATCCGGCCCGGCCGCTATCAGGCGCGTGTTCAAATCGATGACGAAGCCTTGCAGGAACTGGCGGATTCGATTAAAGCACAGGGCGTGATACAGCCCGTCATCGTGCGCGAACACGGACTGTCCCGATACGAACTGATTGCAGGCGAACGCCGTTGGCGCGCCGCACAGATTGCCGGCCTGGCCGAAATCCCCGCCGTTATCAAAACCATCAGCGACGAAACCGCGTTGGCAATGGGTTTGATCGAAAACCTCCAGCGCGAAAACCTCAACCCCATCGAAGAAGCACAAGGCTTGAAACGCCTTGCCGACGAGTTCGGGCTGACCCACGAAACCATCGCCCGGGCCGTCGGTAAAAGCCGAAGCGCGATTTCCAACAGCCTGCGCCTTTTAAGCCTGCCCGAACCCGTGCAGGAAATGCTTTACCAACGCCGCCTCGAAATGGGGCACGCCCGCGCACTGCTGACCCTCCCCGTCGTCGAACAGCTCGAGTTGGCGCAAAAGGCCGTTAAAAACGGCTGGTCGGTGCGCGAAGTCGAACGCCGCAGCCAAATGGCCCATCAAAACAAACGCCCCGAACCCAAAAAACCTGCCGCCGCCGACATCGGCCGCCTGAACGATTTGCTGACTGAAAAACTGGGTGTCAACGCCGAAATCAAAACCGCCAACCATAAAAAAGGCAGAATCATCCTGCATTTCGACACGCCCGAAACCTTCGACCACCTGTTGGAGCAGTTGGGCATAGATTACCGGCCTTAATTTTGCGGGATATGCCGTCTGAAACATAAAACGTAAAGAAATTCGGACAAACTTTCCAATAATCTGTAATTATATGTAATGTGTGTTAGAATGACACCTGCCGCCGTTATTCAGGCGGCGGGCGCGGCGGATTGGGATACGTTGTTTCACAAAGATTAACTGTCGCTTGACGTAATAAGGCTTCTAAATTATATTAGCCGCGCCCCAAATCCGAGGCGGAAACATTCCCTTTATGAAGCAGATTATCATCCTACAATCCGCCGTATTGTCCATATGCGCCGCAGTTGCCTTTGCCGTATGGGGTTTTGCCGGATTCCTTTCGGCGGTCGGTGGCGGTTTGTCCTACCTGCTTCCCACGTTTGTTGCAGTTTTACTTTTAAAACTTTTCAGGGGAAACCCCTTCCTGCAAAGCAGGATGTTCGTCTTCGGAGAGATTTTAAAAGTAGTGCTGTCGCTGTTGTCCATGCTTGCCGTATTTGCAATATGGCATCAATCGCTGGTGTTCGCCCCGTTTCTGATGGGGCTGCTCGGTGTCAGCCATTTGGTTTTTTTAGTATTGTTGAGAGTGAAAGATTATGGCAGGTGAAACCATTACCGCTGCCGACTACATCAAGCACCACTTGCAGAGCTTGACCAGTTTGTCGGATGTTACTCAGGGTCAGGGACTGAAAAACATTGCTGATTTTTCGTTTATTAACCTTGATGCCGTCTTTTTTGCCGTCCTGTTGGGCGTAATCGGCAGCTTTCTGTTGTGGCGCGGTGCAAAAAAAGCGACGGCAGGCGTTCCCGGACGTTTCCAGGCCGCAGTGGAAATCTTGTTTGAGTTTGTGGACGATATGTGTAAGAGCATCATTCACAACGAAAAGTCTAGAAAAGCCGTCGCGCCGTTGGGTCTGACGCTGTTTGTCTGGATTTTTCTGATGAACGCGATGGATATGCTGCCGGTCGATTTGCTGCCGATGGTATGGCAGGGCATTACCGGCAACCATCACGCCCTGCTGCGCGTCGTACCGACTGCCGATTTGAACACCACTTTGGCACTCGCTGTCGGCGTGTTGCTGATTTGTATCTATTACAACATCAAAATCAAAGGATTGGGCGGATGGTTTCACGAGCTGTTCAGTGCGCCGTTCGGTGCAAAACTCGCACCTGCGAACTTTCTGTTGAATTTGGTCGAGTTTCTTTCTAAAACCGTATCACACGGTATGCGGTTGTTCGGCAATATGTATGCGGGCGAATTGGTATTCTTGCTGATAGCCTTGCTTGGTGGTGCTTGGGCGGCTTCCGGCAGCGTTGAAGCAATGGATCCGATTTTGTTCGTCTTCCACATTATTGCCGGATTGGCGTGGGCGATTTTCCATATTTTGGTTATTACCCTGCAGGCGTTTATTTTTATGGCATTGGCGTTTGTCTATATCGGACAGGCACATGATGCGCACTGATTTTCCTAAGTAGTTTGTTTTTGTAGTTTAACCTTTGTTTCTTTAAGGAGTTTAAAATGGGTTTGATTGCTATCGCATGTGGTTTGATTGTTGCTCTGGGTGCATTGGGTGCCTCTATCGGTATCGCAATGGTTGGTTCTAAATATTTGGAGTCTTCTGCTCGCCAACCTGAACTGATCGGTCCGCTGCAAACCAAGCTGTTCTTGATTGCCGGTTTGATTGATGCGGCCTTCTTGATCGGTGTGGCTATTGCCCTGTTGTTCGCCTTCGTTAACCCGTTTGGTACTGGTGCTGCGTAATCAAGGCGGAGAAATCCGTTCAGATACAGGCTTACCGTCTGTTTGATTAACCCAGATACGAAGGTTAAGTAACGTGAATATTAATGCAACCTTATTTGCGCAAATCCTAGTTTTCTTTGGCTTGGTTTGGTTTACGATGAAATTCGTATGGCCTCCGATTGCCAAAGCATTGGATGAGCGTGCTGCAAAAATCGCCGAGGGCTTGGCTGCTGCCGAGCGCGGTAAGAGCGATTTTGAGCAAGCAGAGAAAAAAGTTGCAGAACTTATGGCCGAAGGGCGTCATCAGGTAACCGAAATGGTTGCCAACGCCGAAAAACGTGCTGCAAAAATTGTAGAAGAAGCCAAAGAGCAAGCTTCTCATGAAGCAGCACGCATTGCAGCCCAAGCAAAAGCTGATGTAGAGCAAGAAGTTAACCGTGCACGCGAAGTGTTGCGCGAACAGGTTGCTTCATTGGCTGTTAAAGGTGCGGAATCTATCCTGCGTAAAGAAGTCGATGCTTCCAAACATGCAGATTTGCTCAGTGCCTTAAAACAGGAGCTGTAATCTTATGGCAGAGTTCGCAACGATTGCCAGACCTTATGCGAAAGCATTATTTAGTCTGGCTCAGGAAAAAACCAAATCGAGTCTTGGTTGGGCGAACTGAAAGAACTCACAGCGGTTGTTCAAGATGAGAAAGTCATCGCTTTCATCGAGCAGCCGGAAACGGGATCTTCTGAAAAGGCAGAAACGCTCAAAGGTCTTGTCGGTATCAAAAATGTCGAATTGGCAAATTTTATTACCGTTTTGGCCGAGCAAAAGCGTTTGCTGGTATTGCCGGAAATTTATGCCCAATATCAAGATTTGACCTTGATACACAACAATACGAAATCGGCAGTAATTTACAGCGCGTATGAACTCAGTTCCCAGCAGCTGGCCGATGTTACCGATATCCTGATAAAACGCTTCAACAGCAAATTGGATGTGGTGGCTAAAGTTGCCCCTGAATTAATTGGCGGCATCAAAGTAGAGGTGGGTGATCAGGTCTTGGATTTGTCCGTACAAGGCAAACTGAATGCTTTGTATGCGACTATGACAAATTAGGAGAGTTTTCATGCAGCTTAATCCTGCTGAAATTAGCGATTTGATTAAAGCCAAAATCGAAAATCTGTCCGTCAATGCAGAAGTGCGTACCCGTGGTACCGTCGTTTCTGTTACAGACGGCATTGTGCGCATTCATGGTTTGTCAGACGCGATGCAAGGTGAGATGCTCGAATTCCCCGGTAACACTTTCGGTCTGGCCATGAACTTGGAGCGCGACTCCGTCGGTGCCGTAGTGTTGGGTGAGTACGAACACATTAAAGAAGGCGATACAGTTACCTGTACCAGCCGTATTTTGGAAGTGCCGATCGGTCGCGAACTGGTTGGCCGCGTAGTTGATGCATTGGGTCGTCCTATCGACGGTAAAGGTCCAATCAACACAACATTGACTGCTCCAATCGAAAAAATTGCACCAGGCGTGATTGCGCGTAAATCGGTTGACCAACCAATGCAAACCGGCCTGAAAGCCATTGACTCTATGGTTCCGGTTGGTCGTGGTCAACGTGAGTTGATTATTGGTGACCGTCAAACCGGTAAAACCGCCGTGGCACTGGATGCCATCGTTAACCAAAAAGGTACAGGCGTAATCTGTATTTATGTGGCTATCGGTCAAAAAGCATCTTCTATTGCCAACGTAGTACGCAAATTGGAAGAGCATGGCGCGATGGAACATACTATCGTAGTTGCTGCAACTGCTTCTGAAGCCGCTGCGCTGCAATATATCGCTCCTTACTCCGGTTGTACCATGGGCGAATTCTTCCGTGACCGCGGTGAAGATGCGTTGATCGTATATGATGACTTGTCTAAACAAGCCGTTGCATACCGTCAAATTTCCCTGCTGCTGCGCCGTCCTCCTGGTCGTGAAGCATATCCTGGCGATGTATTCTACCTGCACTCCCGTCTGTTGGAACGTGCGGCCCGTGTCAGCGAAAACGAAGTTGAAAAACTGACCAATGGCGAAGTAAAAGGCAAAACCGGTTCTCTGACTGCGTTGCCGATTATTGAAACCCAAGCCGGTGACGTATCAGCATTCGTACCAACTAACGTAATTTCGATTACAGACGGTCAAATCTTCTTGGAAACCGACTTGTTCAACGCCGGTATCCGTCCTGCAATCAATGCCGGGATTTCCGTATCGCGCGTAGGTGGTGCAGCACAAACCAAAGTCATCAAAAAACTGGGTGGCGGTATCCGTTTGGCGTTGGCACAGTACCGTGAATTGGCGGCGTTCTCGCAATTTGCTTCCGATTTGGACGAAGCAACACGCAAACAGCTGCAACACGGTGAAGTGGTTACTGAATTGATGAAACAAAAACAATTCAGCACATTGAACACTGCCGAAATGGCATTGACTTTGTGGGCGATCAACAACGGTTCTTACGCAGATGTTCCGGTATCCAAAGCCTTGGCTTTCGAAGCAGAATTCTTGAGTTTCGTACGTACGCAACATCCTGAGGTTCTGGAAGCGATTAATGCATCAGGCGCAATGTCTGACGAAAGCGAAAAAGCATTGACCGAAGCCATGAAATCTTTCAAATCTTCTTACGCTTACCAAGCATAAGTATTGAGATGAAAGGAGTCTGAAATGGCAGTCGGAAAAGAGATTCTCACCAAAATCCGTAGTGTTCAAAATACCCAAAAGATCACTAAAGCGATGCAAATGGTGTCGACCTCTAAAATGCGGAAGACTCAAGACCGGATGCGCTTAGCGCGTCCGTACGCCGAAAAAGTGCGTACAGTGATGAGCCATCTTGCACAGACTAATGCCGATCATGGTATCAAATTGTTGGAGCCGCACCGCGAAGTGCGTCGTGCGGGTTTCATCTTGATTACCTCGGACAAAGGTTTGTGCGGCGGCTTGAACGCAAACGTACTGAAAAAGTTTTTGGCGCAAGTTCAAGAGTATCAGGAACAAGGCATTGAAGTCGAAGTCGTGTGCCTGGGTAGCAAAGGTTTGGCTGCATGCCAAAGTATCGGTTTGAATGTTATTGCCAGCGCAACCAATTTGGGCGACACCCCAAAAATGGAGGCGTTGCTTGGCTCTTTGACCGAAATCTTCCAACGTTATGAGAAGCATGAATTAGACCGTATCCATATGGTTTACTCACGTTTTATCAACACAATGCGCCAAGAGCCGCGTATGGAAGTGTTGCTGCCTATCGGTGAAAACGTTATTGACGACGGAACAGGTCATTCTTCATTTACTTGGGAATACCTCTACGAGCCGAGTCCTATCGCCGTATTGGAATATTTGGTTCGCCGCTATTTAGAGTCTGTGGTTTATCAGGCATTGAGCGACAACATGGCATCCGAACAAGCCGCGCGTATGGTAGCGATGAAAGCCGCGACCGACAACGCAGGCAATGCCATTAAAGAATTGCGCTTGGTGTACAACAAATCGCGTCAAGCCGCGATTACCACAGAATTGTCAGAAATTGTAGCAGGTGCGGCGGCAGTTTGATGCCGTCTGAAGCCTGAACAGGAAATTAGGATACGATAATGAGCCAAGGCAAAATCGTACAAGTTATTGGTGCGGTGGTTGACGTGGAATTTCCACGCGACGCTATCCCGCATGTTTACGATGCCCTGAAATTGGACGAGAACGGTCTGACTCTGGAAGTTCAACAACTTCTGGGTGACGGCGTTGTCCGTACTATTGCAATGGGTAGTTCAGACGGCCTGAAACGCGGCATGTCTGTAAGCAATACTGGTGCGCCAATCACTGTGCCGGTAGGTAAAGGTACTTTGGGTCGTATTGTCGACGTATTGGGTACGCCTGTTGATGAAGCAGGTCCGATCGATACCGACAAGAGCCGTGCCATTCACCAAACTGCTCCGAAATTCGACGAGTTGTCTGCAACTACCGAATTGTTGGAAACCGGTATTAAAGTGATCGACTTGCTGTGTCCGTTTGCTAAAGGCGGTAAAGTAGGTCTGTTCGGTGGTGCCGGTGTAGGCAAAACCGTGAACATGATGGAATTGATCAACAACATCGCCAAAGCGCACAGCGGTCTGTCCGTGTTCGCAGGTGTGGGCGAGCGTACCCGTGAAGGTAACGACTTCTACCACGAGATGAAAGATTCCAACGTATTGGATAAAGTGGCAATGGTTTACGGTCAGATGAACGAACCTCCGGGCAACCGTTTGCGCGTCGCATTGACCGGTTTGACCATGGCGGAATACTTCCGTGACGAAAAAGACGAAAACGGTAAAGGTCGCGACGTATTGTTCTTCGTTGACAACATCTACCGTTACACTCTGGCCGGTACCGAAGTATCTGCACTGTTGGGCCGTATGCCTTCTGCAGTGGGTTACCAACCGACATTGGCTGAAGAAATGGGTCGTTTGCAAGAGCGTATTACCTCTACCCAAACCGGTTCCATTACTTCCATCCAAGCCGTATATGTACCTGCGGATGACTTGACTGACCCATCTCCAGCGACAACTTTCGCCCACTTGGACGCGACCGTCGTATTGAGCCGTGATATTGCATCTTTGGGTATTTACCCGGCAGTTGACCCGCTTGATTCTACTTCACGCCAATTGGATCCGATGGTATTGGGTCAAGAGCACTACGACGTAGCGCGCGGTGTACAGTCTACTCTGCAAAAATACAAAGAATTGCGCGATATTATCGCCATTCTGGGTATGGACGAATTGTCTGACGAAGACAAACTGACTGTGATGCGTGCCCGTAAAATCCAACGCTTCCTGTCTCAACCGTTCCACGTTGCCGAAGTATTTACCGGTTCTCCAGGCAAATACGTTGCATTGCGTGACACCATCGCCGGCTTTAAAGCCATCTTGAACGGCGAATACGACCATCTGCCTGAACAAGCGTTCTACATGGTAGGCAGCATCGAAGAAGCGGTTGAGAAAGCGAAAACCTTAAACTGAGGAGGTCGGCATGAGCGTCATGCAAGTTGAAGTGGTCAGTAGCGAGCAAAACATCTATTCGGGCGAAGCCGGCTTTGTGGTGGTTCCGACCGTTCAAGGTGAGCTTGGTATTTACCCGCGACACGAGCCGATTATGAGTTTGGTGCGGCCGGGGGCTTTGCGTTTGACCGTCCCCGGTGAGGATAAAGAGGTTTTGGTTGCCGTTTCCGGCGGTGTCTTGGAGGTTCAGCCCGATAAAGTTACTGTTTTGGCGGACGTTGCCGTCCGTAGTGCGGAAATGGATCGGGCGCGTGCGGAAGAGGCGAAAAAAGCTGCCGAAGCCGGCATCTCTCAAGCCAAAGACAACAAGGATTTGGCGGAGGCGCACAAGGCATTGGCTGCCGCAATCGCACAGCTTAAGACTTTGGACTATATCCGTTCGCATAAAAAATAAAACTTATGTGGTTTGGAAAAGCACGGCTCTTTGACCGTGCTTTTTATTTTCCGGGTTTAAATCAAAGACTGTGTTTGAATAGGGCGTTGGCAGGCATAGCCCGCTTCAAGGTATTCAATAGGGCAGTCTGCCGCCTAACCGAAACATATAGTGGATTAACAAAAATCAGGACAAGGCGGCGAAGCCGCAGACAGTACAAATAGTACGGCAAGGCGAGGCAACGCCGTACCGGTTTAAAGTTAATCCACTATATTATCCGTCCGACCGGGTTTCAAATCAGCCGCCTTCGAGATAAACCTATTCAAACAGCAATGGAAACAGTAAAATAAAACCTTTATTTTATCGAACAATAAGCCATGCTTACCTTCCAACAAATCATCTTCAAGCTGCAAACATTCTGGGCAGACAAAGGCTGCACTGTCATCCAACCTTTCGATATGGAAGTCGGCGCCGGCACTTCCCACCCTGCCACCTGCTTGCGCGCGCTCGGTCCCGAGCCTTGGTTTGCCGCCTACGTCCAACCCAGCCGCCGCCCCAAAGACGGCCGCTACGGCAACAACCCCAACCGCCTGCAACACTATTACCAATTCCAAGTCGCCCTCAAACCCGCCCCCGCCAATATCCAAGACCTTTATCTCGACTCCCTGCGCGAATTGGGCATCGATCCCAAAGTGCACGATATCCGCTTTGTCGAAGACGACTGGGAAAACCCCACCCTCGGCGCGTGGGGTTTAGGCTGGGAAGTCTGGCTCAACGGCATGGAAGTAACCCAGTTTACCTATTTCCAACAAGTCGGCGGCATCGACTGCACGCCCGTACTCGGCGAAATCACCTACGGCATCGAACGCTTGGCGATGTACCTGCAAGGCGTGGAAAACGTCTATGACCTCGTTTGGGCAAAAACGCCGGACGGCAACACCGTAAGCTACGGCGACGTGTACCACCAAAACGAAGTCGAACAATCCACCTACAACTTCGAATACAGCGATGCCGACTGGCTGCTGCGCCAGTTCAACGACTACGAAGCACAAGCCAAACGCCTGCTTGCCGTTGAAGGAGCAAGCCTTGCCCTGCCTGCCTACGAGCTCGTCCTCAAAGCGGGGCATACGTTCAACCTTTTAGATGCACGCGGCGCGATTTCCGTAACCGAACGCGCCACCTACATCGGGCGCATCCGCGCGTTGAGCCGCGCCGTGGCGCAAAAATATGTCGAAAGCCGCGAAAAACTGGGCTTTCCCTTAATGAAGGCAAATGTCGCCTAGGGGAGCGACGATTTTTACGTTCGGGCAGCCCGATAAGGCAGCCGTCTGGAAGCCATTATATTTTTTTAGGAAAATCATGCCTGTCTATTTCCGCACCCCGAGCAGGAAACACCTGCACAAAATGAACCGCCGCCAGCATAAAAAGCTGCATTTGGGAGAGTTTCAAGCATTGATTTTCGGCGTTCGAGGCAGTTTGCACCAAGCTGCGGACGATGCCGAAGCGTTTGACCGCTTTATGGACGAGCTGATTGCGTATCTTGAGGCAAACGGCTTTGAAATGGCGGGCGGGGGCGATTGCGGTGATTTTTCGTGCCTGTTTCAAAAATCCGGCGCCCGAAGCTTGGGCGAAACCGAGAAAAAAGCCATTATCTCTTGGCTGGCAGGTCGCGAAGATGTCGCTACTTTGCACGCCACCCCGCTGGTTGATGGTTTTTATGGGGATGACGGCTGGGAAAATTACAGCGAAACCTATAAACAGGCAGATTAACCAAATTTAAAGAAAGCCGAATGATGACCCAAACCCTTTTAATCGAACTCCTTACCGAAGAACTTCCGCCCAAAGCCCTGAATAATCTGGGCAACCATTTTGCCGCCGCCGTTGCCGAAGGCTTGGAAAAAGCGCAACTGGTTGACGGCGCAGCCGAATTTACGGCTTATGCCTCGCCGCGCCGTTTGGCGGTTCAAGTCAAAAACGTCAAAGCCGTTCAGGCAGATCAAAAAATCGTGAAAAAAGGCCCTGCCGTGGCGAATGCCGTGAAAGACGGTGTGCCGACCAAGGCTTTGGAAGGTTTCGCACGCGGTGCGGGCGCGAAAATCGAAGACTTGACCATCATCCACGACGGCAAGCAAGACGTGTACGCCTACGAGTACGTCCAAACCGGCAAACCGTTGGGCGAACTTTTGGAAGACATTATCAATCAGGCGGTTAAGAAATTGCCGATTCCGAAAGTGATGCGTTGGGGCAGCAGCACATTTACCTTCGTGCGCCCCGTCCACAGGCTGATTGTGCTGCACGGCGGCGACATCGTGAACGTTAGCGTTTTGGGTCTGCAAAGCGGCAATCAAACCTTGGGTCACCGCTTCCTTTCCGACGGCGAAATTACCATTGAAAACGCCGACAGCTACGCCGAACAAATGCGCGAGCAAGGCAAAGTCGTCGCTTCGTTTGCCGAGCGCAAAGCCGCGATTCAGACGGCATTGGAAGGGCAGGCACGCCGTCTGAACGCGACTGTTGCTGCCGATGAAGCCCTGTTGGACGAAGTAACCGCGCTGGTCGAATGGCCTGTTGTTTTGGAAGCCGGTTTTGAGGAACACTTCCTCGCCGTGCCGCAGGAATGCCTGATTCTGACGATGCAGCAAAACCAAAAATACTTCCCGCTGCTCGACCAAAACGGCAAGCTGATGAACCGCTTCCTGCTGGTTTCCAACCTGCAAACCGAAGATCCGTCGCATATCATCCAAGGCAACGAACGCGTTTTGCGCGCGCGCCTGTCTGATGCCGAGTTCTTCTACAAGCAAGACCAAAAAGCGACTCTGGAAAGCCGCCTGCCCAAGCTGGCAAACGTGGTGTACCACAACAAAATCGGTTCGCAGGCCGAACGCATCGAACGCCTGCAAAGCATCGCCGCCCATATCGCCAAAGCATTGGGCGCGGATGCCGCCGCCGCCGAACGCGCCGCGCGTCTTGCCAAAGCCGACTTGGTAACCGAAATGGTCGGCGAGTTTCCCGAACTGCAAGGCACGATGGGCAAATACTACGCCCGCTTGGACGGCGAGACCGAAGAAATCGCCGAAGCCGTCGAGCAGCACTATCAGCCGCGTTTTGCCGGTGATAACTTGCCGAACGGCAAAGTCGCCACTGCCGTTGCACTTGCCGATAAACTGGAAATCTTGGTCGGCATTTGGGGCATCGGTCTGATTCCGACCGGCGACAAAGACCCCTACGCCCTGCGCCGCGCCTCATTGGGTATTTTGCGGATGCTGATGCAGTACGGTTTGGACGTGAACGAACTGATTCAGACGGCATTCGACAGCTTCCCCAAAGGTTTGCTCAACGAAAAAACGCCGTCTGAAACCGCCGACTTTATGCAGGCGCGCCTTGCCGTGTTGCTGCAAAACGATTATCCGCAAGACATCGTTGCCGCCGTACTCGCCAAACAGCCGCGCCGTTTGGACGATTTGACCGCTAAACTGCAGGCCGTCGCCGCATTCAAACAACTGCCCGAAGCCGCCGCGCTCGCCGCCTCCAACAAACGCGTGCAAAACCTGCTGAAAAAAGCCGATGCCGCGTTGGGCGAAGTCGATGAAAGCCTGCTGCAACAGGATGAAGAAAAAGCCCTCTTTGCCGCCGCACAAGGCTTGCAGCCGAAAATTGCCGCCGCCGTCGCCGAAGGCAATTTTCAAACTGCTTTGTCCGAACTGGCTTCCGTCAAACCGCAAGTCGATGCATTCTTTGACGGCGTGATGGTGATGGCGGAAGATGCCGCCGTGAAACAAAACCGCCTGAACCTGCTGAACCGCTTGGCAGAGCAGATGAACGCGGTGGCCGACATCGCGCTTTTGGGCGAGTAACCGTTGTACAGTCCAAATGCCGTCTGAAGCCTTCAGACGGCATCGGACGTATCGGAAAGGGGAACGGATTGCAACCTTTAGTCAGCGTATTGATTTGCGCCTACAACGTAGAAAAGTATTTTGCACAAGCACTGGATGCCGTAGTGGGGCAGACTTGGCGCAACTTGGATATTTTGATTGTCGATGACGGCTCGACGGACGGCACGCTTGCCATCGCCAAGGATTTTCAAAAGCGGGACAGCCGTATCAAAATCCTTGCACAAGCTCAAAATTCCGGTCTGATTCCCTCTTTAAACATCGGGCTGGACGAATTGGCAAAGTCCGGGGGGGGGGAATATATTGCGCGCACCGATGCCGACGATATTGCCGCCCCCGACTGGATTGAGAAAATCGTGGGCGAGATGGAAAAAGACCGCAGCATCATCGCAATGGGCGCGTGGCTGGAAGTTTTGTCGGAAGAAAAGGACGGCAACCGGCTGGCGCGGCACCACGAACACGGCAAAATTTGGAAAAAGCCGACCCGGCACGAAGACATCGCCGCCTTTTTCCCTTTCGGCAACCCTATACACAACAACACGATGATTATGCGGCGCAGCGTCATTGACGGCGGTTTGCGTTACAACACCGAGCGGGATTGGGCGGAAGATTACCAATTTTGGTACGATGTCAGCAAATTGGGCAGGCTGGCTTATTATCCCGAAGCCTTGGTCAAATACCGCCTTCACGCCAATCAGGTTTCATCCAAACACAGCATCCGCCAACACGAAATCGCGCAAGGCATCCAAAAAACCGCCAGAAACGATTTTTTGCAGTCTATGGGTTTTAAAACCCGGTTCGACAGCCTTGAATACCGCCAAACCAAAGCAGCGGCGTATGAACTGCTGGAGAAGGATTTGCCGGAAGAAGATTTTGAACGCGCCCGCCGGTTTTTGTACCAATGCTTCAAACGGACGGACACGCCGCCCGCCGGCGCGTGGCTGGATTTCGCGGCAGACGGCAGGATGCGGCGGCTGTTTACCTTGAGGCAATACTTCAGCATTTTGCACCGGCTGATTAAAAACCGCCGGCAGGCGCGGTCGGATTCGGCAGGGAAAGAACAGGAGATTTAATGCAAAACCACGTTATCAGCCTAAGCTCCGCCGCAGAACGCAGGGCGCACATTGCCGCAACCTTCGGCGCGCACGGCATCCCGTTTCAGTTTTTCGACGCACTGATGCCGTCTGAAAGGCTGGAGCAGGCGATGGCGGAACTCGTCCTCGGTTTGTCAGCGCACCCCTATTTGAGCGGAGTGGAAAAAGCCTGCTTTATGAGCCACGCCGTATTGTGGAAACAGGCGTTGGACGAAGGCACGCCGTATATCGCCGTATTTGAGGACGACGTTTTACTCAGCGAAGGCGCGGAGCAGTTCCTTGCCGAAGACGCTTGGCTGCAAGAACGCTTTGACCCCGATTCCGCCTTTATCGTCCGCTTGGAAACGATGTTTATGCACGTCCTGACCTCGCCCTCCGGCGTGGCGGACTATTGCGGGCGCGCCTTTCCGCTGTTGGAAAGCGAACACTGGGGGACGGCGGGCTATATCATTTCCAAAAAAGCGATGCGGTTTTTCTTGGACAGGTTTGCCGCCCTGCCGTCTGAAGGGCTGCACCCTATCGATTGGATGATGTTCGGCAACCCTGACGACAGGGAAAGGATGCCGGTTTTCCAGCTCAATCCCGCCTTGTGCGCCCAAGAGCTGCATTATGCCAAGTTTCACGACCAAAACAGCGCATTGGGCAGCCTGATCGAACACGACCGCTGCCTGAACCGCAAACAGCAAAGGCGCGATTCCCCCGCCAACACATTCAAACACCGCCTGATCCGCGCCTTGACCAAAATCAGCAGGGAAAGGGAAAAACGCCGGCAAAGGCGCGAACAGTTAATCGGCAAAATCATTGTGCCTTTCCAATAAAAGGAGAAAAGATGGACATCGTATTTGCGGCAGACGGCAGGATGCGGCGGCTGTTTACCTTGAGGCAATACTTCGGCAGTTTGCGCCGATTGCTGAAAAACCGTTGAAAAACGCCGCTTTATCCAACAGACAAAAAACAGGATAAATTATGCAAAACCACGTTATCAGCCTGGCTTCCGCCGCAGAACGCAGGGCGCATATTGCCGATACCTTCAGCAGCCGCGGCATCCCGTTTCAGTTTTTCGACGCACTGATGCCGTCTGAAAGGCTGGAGCAGGCAATGGCGGAACTCGTCCCCGGCTTGTCGGCGCACCCCTATTTGAGCGGAGTGGAAAAAGCCTGCTTTATGAGCCACGCCGTATTGTGGAAGCAGGCATTGGACGAAGGTCTGCCGTATATCGCCGTATTTGAGGATGATGTCCTGCTTGGCAAAGACGCGGAGCAGTTCCTTGCCGAAGACGCTTGGCTAAAAGAACGCTTTGACCCCGATTCCGCCTTTATCGTCCGCTTGGAAACGATGTTTATGCACGTCCTGACCTCGCCCTCCGGCGTGGCGGACTACTGCGGGCACGCCTTTCCGCTGTTGGAAAGCGAACATTTTGGTATGGCGGGTTATATTATTTCCCGAAAGGCGATGCGTTTCTTTTTGGACAGGTTTGCCGTTTTGCCGTCCGAACGCCTGAAGGCGGTGGATTGGATGCTATTCAGCAGTTTTCTCGACAAAGGGGGGATGACGGTTTGCCAACTGACCCCCGCCTTGTGCATCCAAAGCGAAACCCTGCCCAGCCAACTGAAAAACGGCAGGCAGGAATCGTACCGCAACCGCCGCTCCCCGAAGGTTTTGTTGAAACGCGCTTTGGGAAAAATCGGCAGGGAAATCGAAAGGGCGAGGGAACGGAAACGTCAGAAAAAATTGGAAAAACACCTCGGGCGGCACGTCGTCCCGTTTGAATAGGTTTTGGCCTTTCCTTATTTGGCGGGTGTGCGCTGTCCCTAAACTTATGTCGGGGAATCCGGTTTGTTCGGTTTCACTTGTTTTCGGGTAAGCCCTAATTCGTGATTCCCACGAAAACAGAAAGCCAAAAACAGAAACCTGAAATCTCGTCATTCCCGCGCAGGCGGGAATCTAGGTCTTTAAATTTCGGTTTTTTCCGATAAATTCTTGCCGCATTAAAATTCTAGATTCCCGCCTGCGCGGGAATGACGGCGGAGAAGGTTTGTTGTTTCGGATAAATCCCTGTAGTTTTTCGTTTCTAGATTCCCGCTTTCGCGGGAATGACGACACGGGAAATCTTATTTGAACCTACTATGTCTTAATCGGCTGCAAAATGCCGTCTAAACGGGTTTCAGACGGTATTTCTGTTTATGCGAAATCGCCCCAAAGTGTCTGCATCGCGGCGAGGGCGGCGAGGGCGGCGGTTTCGGTACGCAGGATGCGTTTGCCCAATGTTACGGCTTGGAAGCCGGCATCAAATGCCTGTTGTTCTTCCTGTTCTGTCCAGCCGCCTTCGGGCCCGACCATAAAGACGATTGCGCCGGACGGGTGGCGGATGTCGCCGAGTTTGCGGGCGCGGTTGATGCTCATAATCAGCTTGGTGCTTTCAGACGGCATTTTGTCGAGTGCTTCACGGTAGCCGATGATGGGCAGTACGGGGGGAACGGTGTTTCTGCCGCTCTGTTCGCACGCGGAGATGACGATTTCCTGCCAGCGCGCGAGGCGTTTGGCGGCGCGTTCTCCGTCGAGGCGGACGATGCAGCGTTCGCTGATGACGGGCTGTATGGCGGTTATGCCGAGTTCAACGCTTTTTTGCAGGGTGAAATCCATGCGATCGCCGGAGGAGATGGATTGTATCAGTGTGATGTTGAGCGGGGACTCGTTGTCGGTTGTGTCTTCGTGCAGGATTTCGGCTTTGGCGCGGCGTTTTTCCAAAACGGTCAGCTGTGCGGTATGTGCCTTGCCTTTGCCGTCGAAGAGGGTGATGTTTTCGTTGGGGCGGACGCGTAGGACGTTGAGGTGGCGGACGATGTTGTCGGGCAGGGCGACGGTTTGTCCGACGGAAAGGTTTTCGGGCAGGTAGAATCGGGACATGGTTTTTGGCGGTTCGGACGGTTATAATCTGTCGCAGCGGCGTGATGGAAACGGACATTATAGTGGATTAAATTTAAACCAGTACAGCGTTGCCTCGCCTTGCCGTACTATTTGTACTGTCTGCGGCTTCGTCGCCTTGTCCTGATTTAAATTTAATCCACTATATACGTTCGCGCGCCGCAAGTTCAAAATATGAGGACAGTAGGAAGTGTTACACCGTTTGCAGAAAGTCGTGCGCCATATCGCGCAAACCGAAATTATGCCGCGTTTTTTGAATACGCCGTCTCACCGCAAGGAAGACGGTTCGATGTTGAGCGAGGCGGACATTGCCGCGCAGACGGCTTTTGCCGCCGCGTTGCCGCTTCTGATCGATTGCCCGATGTTGGGCGAGGAAATGTCGCGGCAGGAACAGTCGGCTTTGTGGGAACAATATTCGGGGGAAAAGGGGCTGTGGATTGTCGATCCGATAGACGGGACGAACAATTTTGTCAACGGGCTGCCGCATTTTGCGGTATCGGTGGCGTTTGTCCGCAACGGGCGCGCCGAATTGGGCGTAATCTACAATCCGGTCAGCGGCGAATGTTTTTATGCTGAACGCGGGCAGGGTGCGTTTTTAAACGGGACACGCCTGCCTTTGCGCCTCGTGGATAAAAAACTCAATGAGGCAATCGCGGGTGTGGAAATCAAATATCTGCGTTCGGGCAAACTTTCCAGCCGCATGAGTACGCTCGCGCCTTTCGGGACGATACGCAGTATGGGCAGCAGCACGCTGGACTGGTGTTATCTGGCGTGCGGGCGTTATGATGTTTATGTCCACGGCGGGCAGAAGCTGTGGGATTATGCCGCCGGTGCGCTGATTTTTGAGGAGGCGGGCGGCAGGCTGACGACTTTGGAAGGCGACGGGTTTTGGAGTGGTGAACACGTGTTCAAACGCTCGGTCGTTGCCGCGCTCGAACCGAAGCTGTTTGAACGCTGGGTCGGGTGGATACGGGAAAACCAATAGGTTCAACAGGTTTGTTAATATATTTTCACGATTAACGTTTCTTAACATTAATTCGGGTACAATCCTTTCCGCTGATTACCGCTGCCGTTTCTCCCTTTTCGGCAGTGCAGCAAGTAAGACGTTTTCCCGCAATGTATTGACCATTCATACTTACCCTTGGTATGAATGGTTTTTTTTGCGCGTTGAAAATGCCGTCTGAACGTTCAGACGGCATTTTTATGCGACAGGTTTCAGATATTTGCCGCAGCAGGCTTTGAATTTTTTGCCCGATCCGCAAATGCAGGGTTGTTTCATCGCAGGATGCGGAACGGTGGGATCGATAAAATACCATTGTCCGCCGATGTTGACGAAGCCGGACAGTTCGTGATGCGCGGATCGGTGTTGTCCGTCTCGGAAGTAGGCTTCAAATTCGACTTGGGCGTGCTGTTTGCCGAAGTTGCGGTGTGCGATGACGTTCAAGCCCAGCCATTCGGTTTCTCTGCTCCACTGCATCAGTTCGGCGGCATCGAGGAATGTTTGTTGCGCCGGAACGGTAGTAGCGATGATGTAGTCGATAAGGTGCAGCACATACGCGCTGTACCGCGAACGCATGAGGGCTTCGGCGGTGGGCGGCAGGATTCGGCGAAGGTGCAATGGGCGGCAGCAGCCGGCATAGCTTGTGCCTGAACCGCAGGGGCAGGGCGGGGTGTGGTGTGTGTTCATTTTGCCTGAGAATGCAAATGCCGTCTGAAAAGGTTTCAGACGGCATGCTTAAAAAGCCTGTCCGTCAGGGCATCAACATGCCGCCGTTGACGTGCAGCGTTTGACCGGTAATGTATTTTGCCTGATCGGAAGCGAGGAACAGAACCGTATCGGCGATGTCTTGCGCGTCGCCGAATCTGCCCAAGGCAGTTTGGGCGGTAAAGGTTTGGCGGGTTTCTTCCGGCAGGGCGCGGGTCATGTCGGTATCGATAAAGCCGGGGGCGACGCAGTTGACGGTAATGCCGCGGCTGCCGACTTCGCGCGCCATGGATTTGGAGAAACCGATTAAGCCTGCTTTTGCCGCGGCATAGTTGGTTTGACCGGCATTGCCCATCACGCCGACAACAGAGGTGATGTTGATGATACGGCCGGAACGTTGTTTCATCATACCGCGCAAGACGGCTTTAGAAGCGCGGAACACGGATTTTAGGTTGACCTGCATGATGTCGTCCCACTCTTCTTCTTTCATGCGCATCAAGAGGTTGTCGCGGGTGATGCCGGCGTTGTTGACCAGAATGTCGAGTTTGCCGAATGCTTTTTCGATGTCGGCAATCAGGCTTTCGATGGTTTCAGGTTCGGCGGAATTTAATACACGGCCTTCGCCGCCCCATTGCGCCAACCGCTCGCTAATCGCCGCAGCCCCGCTTTCGCTAGTCGCCGTACCGATGACTTTGGCACCGGCTGCCGCCAGCGTATCGGCAATCGCTGCGCCGATACCGCGCGATGCGCCTGTTACCAAAGCGATTTTGCCGCTTAAATCTTGTGTGCTCATATTTTTTCCTTTTTTCCGATAATCGAAGGGCTGTACCGTATTGAACAGCACAGTCGGCCGTTTATTCCCATTCAATTGTGGCAGGCGGTTTGCCGCTCACATCGTAAACCACGCGGTTGATGCCTTTGACTTCGTTGATGATGCGGTTGGACACGCGGCCGAGCAGTGAGTATGGCAGCTCTGCCCAGTGTGCAGTCATAAAGTCGCTGGTGATGACTGCGCGCAGTGCGACGACGTAGTCGTAAGTGCGACCATCGCCCATTACGCCGACGGATTTCACAGGCAGGAATACGGCAAAGGCTTGGCTGGTCAGGTCGTACCAAGATGTGCCGTTTTCGTCGGTGGTGTTGCGCAATTCTTGAATGAAAATATCGTCTGCCTGACGGAGCAAGTCAGCGTATTCTTTTTTCACTTCACCCAAGATACGCACGCCCAAACCGGGGCCCGGGAACGGATGGCGGTACACCATTTCGCGCGGCAGACCCAAAGCAACGCCCAGTTCGCGCACTTCGTCTTTAAACAAGTCGCGCAACGGCTCAAGCAGCTTGAGCTTCATGTTTTCAGGCAGGCCGCCGACGTTGTGGTGGGATTTGATGGCGTGGGCTTTTTTGGTTTTCGCGCCTGCGGATTCGATTACGTCAGGGTAAATCGTACCTTGCGCCAGCCATTTGGCGTTGGTGAGTTTTTTCTCTTCGGCATCAAATACTTCAATAAATTCCGCGCCGATGATTTTGCGTTTTTTCTCGGGGTCGGTTACGCCGGCGAGTTTCGCCATAAACTGCCTTTCGGCATCGACGTGTATCACTTTCACACCCAAGTTGCGGGCGAACATATCCATCACCATTTTGCCTTCGTTCAGGCGCAATAAACCGTGATCGACGAACACGCAGGTCAGTTGGTCGCCGATGGCGCGGTGAATCAGCGCGGCGGCTACGGAAGAGTCCACGCCGCCGGACAGACCTAAAATCACTTCGTCGCTGCCGACCTGTTCGCGGATTTTGGCAACGGCTTCTTCGATGTAGTTCGGCATCGTCCAGCCCGGTTGCGCGCCGCAGATGTCCAAGACAAAGCGGTTCAACAGGGCGCGGCCTTGTTTGGTGTGGGTAACTTCGGGGTGGAACTGGATGCCGTAGAATCGTTTTTCGGCGTTTTCCATCATGGCAATCGGGCAGGACGGGGTGTCGCCGATGACGGCGAAACCGTCGGGCAGTTTGGACACTTTGTCGCCGTGGCTCATCCATACGTCGAGCGTGTTTGGCGCATCATCTTGAATGCCGCGTGTCAGCTCGCTGTCGATGGTTTTGACTTGCGCGTAACCGAATTCGCGCTGGTTGCCGGGTTGCACTTCGCCGCCCAAGTGGTGCGCCATAAACTGCATTCCGTAGCAGATGCCCAAAACTGGAATGCCCAAATCAAAAATGCCGGTATCGGCTTGATAGTCGGATTCGTAAACGGAATTGGGACCGCCGGAAAGGATGATGCCTTTCGGATTGAAGGCTTTGATTTCTTCCAAAGGCATATCGAAGGAATGCAGCTCGCAGTAAACGTGGGCTTCGCGCACGCGGCGGGCGATGAGCTGGGTAACTTGCGAACCGAAGTCAAGGATGAGGATTTTGTCTTGGGTCATAATGGGTTTTACAGTGATTGAAGATAATCGGATGGGTCGGCGGATATGATGCCGTCTGAAAGGGTCGGGGCGATTGTACCATTTCAGACGGCATTTTGTTTATGCCGTCCGGACGGCGGCATCTTTGTTTGAGATATTGCGTAACATCGTGTAGTAGCCGTTTTGGGACATCAGTTGTTCGTGTGTGCCTTGTTCGATGATTTTGCCGTCGTCCATTACGATGATGCGGTCGGCCCCTTCGATGGTGGTCAGGCGGTGGGCGACGATGATGCCGGTGCGGTTTTCCATCAGGCGTTCGAGCGCTTGTTGGACGAGGCGTTCGGATTCGTTGTCCAGTGCGCTGGTGGCTTCGTCCAATAATAATATCGGCGCGTCTTTCAAAATAGCGCGGGCAATGGCGACGCGTTGCCGCTGTCCGCCGGATAAGTTGCTGCCGTTCGATCCGATGGGCTGGTGCAGTCCGAGCGGTGATGCGTCGATCAGGCTTTGCAAGTTGGCGGCTTGGAGGGCGGACAGGACTTCGGCTTCGCCCGCGTCGGGACGGCTGTATCGGACGTTTTCAAACAGGGTGTCGTCAAACAGGAATACGTCTTGGGAAACGAGAGCAAATTGGGCGCGCAGGCAGTCGAGTTTGATGTCGGCGATGTCGATACCGTCTATGCAGATGTTGCCGGCAGACGGTTCGACAAAGCGGGGCAGCAGGTTGACGACGGTGGATTTGCCGCTGCCGGAACGTCCGACCAAGGCGACGCGTTCGCCTTGTCTGATGTCGAGGTTGAAGTTGTCGAGGGCTTTGATGCCGTCTGAACGGTATTCGACATCGACGTTGCGGAAGCTGATGCGCCCTTCGACACGCTGCGGTGCGAGCGTGCCTTTGTCCTGTTCGGGCGGGGTGTCGAGAAATGCACATACGCCGTCGGCGGCGAGGAACATCGTCTGCATAGGGATGCTGATGTTGGCAAGGCTTTTGATGGGGGCGTACATTTGCAGCATCGCGACGATGAATGCCATAAATTCGCCGATGGTGGTGTAGCCGTTTTGGCTTTGCCACAGGGCGATGAAGATGACAACGGCGAGGGCAATCGAGGCAATCAGTTCGCTGAACGGGGAATGTGCCGCCGTTGCCTGCGTGATTTTTTTGCTGAGGCGGACGATGGTGCGGTTGACCGCGTCGAACCGGTTTGCCGCCTGCGCCTGCCCGTTGAACAGCTTGACGACGCGGTGTCCCTGATGGGTTTCAGCAATCACGTTGTTCATCGTGCCTATGCTTTTTTGCGAGTCGGAAATGACGTGTTTCAGACGGTCACGGTAGTAGCGCGAGAGCAGGGAGAGCAGGGGGAACATCAGGACGACGATGAGGCTGAGCTGCCAGTTGAGGTAAAGCAGGACGATGGTCAGGCCGGTAACGATCATCGTGTCGCGCGTGAGGACGGTGAAGATGTCGCTGGCGTTGCTGACCGACTGTTCGGTCAGGTTGAGCATATTCATCAGTACGGTGCCGGACGGCGTTTCTTGATGGTAGCGGGAGGAAAGGGTCAGCATTTTGGCAAACATATCTTTGCGGATTTTGCTGATGGTCATCACGGAGACCCAAGTCATCAGATAGGTGCTGGTAAAGCGGCAGATGCCCCGGATGATGACGAGGATGATGAGAAAGAGCGGGACGGTCCAGATTTTGTTTTCCGTCCCCCAAACCATATAGGTAAACTGTTCGCGCCAGTTTTGCAGGGTGGAAAGGATGCCGGCGGCGGCGGACAGCTCGGGCGGCGCGGCGGGTGCGGAAAAGCCGTGGTTAATCAGAGGGGCGATGAAGGCGGCAAGGTAGCTTTCGGTGGCGGCAACGCCGAAAATAGCAATCAGGGCGGCAATGATGCGGATTTTGTAGGGGCGGACGTATGCCATCAGGCGCATAAAGCTGCGCGCGTCTTCTTTTTTAAACAGTCCGAAAGTCAGTTTTTCTATCATGTCGGTGGGGCGGGAACTGCAACGGCAGCCGCTGTCGGTGGTTTGGTCGGGATGGATTATAGCGCAAATATGCGGCTGTTTGCCGTTCGGACGTGAAAAGCAGCCTGAGGCATGCAGGCTGCTTTTTGCGGAACGAAGTCAGTGTGCTTCTATAAAGGCGGTAATCTGTCCGGCATCGGTCAGCGCGCTGCACGCGGCGGCCTTGTTGATGCGTTTTGCCAAGCCCGCCAACACTTTGCCCGGGCCGCATTCGGCGGATTCGGCAATGCCGTCTGAAACAAGGGCGTTGACGGTTTCTGTCCAGCGTACGGGGCTGTAAAGCTGGCGGACGAGTGCGTCTTTGATTTTGTCGGCATCATCGTAGGCGGCAACGTCGGCATTGTGGATAACACGGATTTGCGGCTGTTTGATTTCAACCGATTTCAGGGCCTCGGCAAGTTTTTCGGCGGCAGGCTTCATCAGGCTGCAATGGGAAGGTACGGATACGGGCAGCGGCAGGGCGCGTTTGGCACCGGCTTCTTTGGCAACGGTCATGGCGCGCTCGACGGCAGCGGCATTGCCTGCAATCACGACTTGTCCGGGCGAGTTGAAGTTGACGGCTTCGACCACTTCATCCTGTGCGGATTCGGTGCAAATCTGCCTTACCTGTTCATCTTCCAAGCCGAGAATCGCCGCCATTGCGCCCACGCCTTGCGGTACGGCGGACTGCATCAGTTCGGCGCGCAGGCGTACGAGTTTGACCGCGTCGGCAAAATCCAATGCGCCGGCGGCGACAAGCGCGGTATATTCGCCGAGGCTGTGTCCAGCAACGGCGGCAGGCGTTTTGCCGCCCGCTTCCAAATAGGCGCGGTAAACGGCAACGCCGGCGGCGAGCATGATGGGTTGGGTGTTGACGGTTTGACCGATGATTTCGGCATCGCTGCCGTTAATCATCGCCCACAAGTCCTGCCCCAATATGGCGGAGGCTTCGTCAAATGCGTTTTTGACGATGGCGTGTCCGGCAAAGCCGTTCATCATACCGAGGCTTTGGGAACCTTGTCCGGGAAAAAAGAAGGCAAAAGACATAGTATTCCTTTGTTGGGTTGGATTGTCAGAGATGTTGCCCGAGTTTTACAAAAAGTTCGGGCGGAACGAAATAATCAATCAGGATGCAGGTCGCCAGGACATTACCTGAAACAGTCAGACGGAACAGCACAACAAAACGCTTTTTCGCCGTTTTATGCCTGAATATCCTGCTGCCCAAGTATGCGCCCGTCCAACCGCCGAACAAGGCAGGCAGGAGCAGGCAGTATTCGGGAATGCGGTACTTTCCCTGTACGGCACGCCGTTTGTCGATGCCGTAAAGTGCAAATGTGTAAAAAGACAGTATGGCGTAACACGCTCCCAATAGGGGACATAATATGAAAACAGCGGATAAAAAGGCTGTGCATATTGTCAGCTTGAGGAAAGGCAGTTGCTTCATAGGATGGGAAATGCCGTCTGAAAACCTGCTTCAGACGGCATGGTATTCAATATTGCAGCAATACCGCGCCCCACGCGAAACCGCCGCCGATGCCTTCGAGCAAGAGGTTTTGTCCGCGTTTGATTTGTCCGCTGCGGATGCCCGCGTCCAAAGCCAGCGGAATCGAGGCTGCGGACGTGTTGCCGTGGTCTTGGACGGTCAGGATGACTTTGTCCATACTTAGCCCCAAATGTTTTGCGGTCGATTCAATAATGCGGCGGTTTGCCTGATGCGGCACAATCCAGTCGATTTGAGCGGCGGTGTAACCTGCTTCTTCGATAACGTCATCGGCGATTTTGGACAGCATTTTGACGGCAAACTTGAACACGCCGGGACCGTCCATCGAAATGTACGGCGAACCGGAAACTTTGCCACAGGCGATTTGCCCGGGGACGTTTAAGAGTTTCAGATAATTGCCGTCGGCTTTGAGTTTGGCGTGGATGATGCCCGGTTCGTCGGACGCGCTTAAAACCACCGCGCCCGCGCCGTCGCCGAAGAGGACGCAGGTTGTGCGGTCGTTCCAGTCTACAATGCGGCTGAAGGTTTCCGCGCCGATGACCAGTGCGTTTTTCGCCATACCGCTTTTAATGTAGGCGTTTGCCGTAGTCAGCGCGTACATAAAGCCCGCACACACTGCCTGAACGTCGAAGGCGGGGCAGCCGTTGGTGATGCCCAATTTTTGCTGCACGATGGTTGCAGTAGACGGAAACTGCATATCCGGCGTTGCCGTCGCCACGATAATCAGGTCGATTTCATTGCCGTTCAAACCTGCGGCATCCAGCGCACGGCGGGCCGCTTCGGCTGCAAGATCGCTGGTTTTCTCGTTTTCGGCTGCAATATGGCGGAACTTAATGCCTGTACGCGCGGTAATCCACTCGTCAGAGGTATCTACCTTTTGGGCAAGGTCGTCATTGCTGACGCGGTTGGCGGGAAGATAGCTGCCCGTGCCGGAAATTTTGGCATACTGCATGGGAACGGCCTTTTTAGAGAGTTGGTTCAGATTCGGCTATTGTAAGCGAAAAACCGATGATTGCCCAATACGGACAGGGTGCAAATGACGGAAACAGGGATGGGGGTGTGGTTTGGGATACAGATGGTTTTCAGATGCAGATTGCCGTGGACAGGCAGGGCGGGGTTGCCGATATGCTGTTTTAAGCGAAGGAAATGCCGTCTGAAAACCCAAGCTGCTTCAGACGGCATTTTGATTGTTGGTTTTCCATCAAATTATTGGTGCTGGTGTTTGTTTTTGTCTGATAAATTCAGAAATGATATTTTGAATTGTAGAAATATTTTTAGAGATATGCTCAATAGGGTAGAAGTCTCCCCAAATTTCTATTGTATTTCCACTATAATATCCTTTTTCAAAATAGACAGTTAATTCGGTATGGCCAAATTTGGGTTCAGGAATAATTCTGAAAACAAGGACGCCGGCTTTTTTTCTCAAAATTTGATACGGAAAAAAAGTGATTGATTTCCCTAATGCCAGGATTTTCCAAAACGGGGATTTGGATTCGTTCTCCATTATCTGTAATAAAAAATCCGCCAAAAACAACCGTTGATGTTTTCATGTTTATCAACCCATTGGCTTTATTGGTTAATCGGACGTGCTTTCTATCTCAAATTCCTTGTTGATCAAAGAAATTTCCCGGGATTCTTGTTCCGTCAGCTGGACATCGAAATCTTCGATATAAGTACACAGGATTTCAAAAGCCAAAAAACGTTCCGAATCAAGCACACCATGTTCCCAAAAGATTGGGATGAGGCTAGAATTAGGGCTGAAGTTACTTCGGCTTGGGAGAAAAGAAAGGAATTAGAAGGTCAAAAATGGAGAGGTACAAGTAAATCTGGTGTTGAAATAGAAGGATTTACGGAACCTAATCGAACAGCTTATCCACTTTATAATAGTAAATGAAGTATTGATTAAAAAGGTGTTTTTAAATGTATAAAATAAAATGTTTTTATGATCAGTTTAGTTCTGGTGAATTATTTAACTACTGCCAGTTTTTAGATAATTCTTCTAATCAAAAGATAAATACACGAGGAACAGTGTATCAATATATTATTTATGTTTTAACAGGAGACCTTTATCTACAAAAAGACATAGATGAAAATTTAGAATTTATCCATCAAGCAGAAAATAATCCCAATGAAGTTTATTCAGGAGGTGGACAAGGTTTTTGCTGGGATATTTCTGCTGAAAAAGTAGTTTTCTATCACAACGAATTTGATGAAGAAGACGGCTGGCCTGATTTAAGCTGTTCGCTGCATACTTTTAAAACTGCTTTAATTGCTTGGAATGCTTTTTTGCAATTGCCTAAAAGTATTCATTCGGTGGTGGAGACTGTGATTGAGGAATAAGCATAATTAGCTTAATGAATAGAATCAGCGATATAGATTGGACTGCAAATCCACGCTTATACGCTGTGCCATGATTAAGATGTTAGAACTTGTATTGAATACAAGTTCTCATAAACGAATGGCAGTAAGCATTTGATTTAGATAAAATCCTTGAAAATGAATATAATCCAATGCGGATTCAATCAGACGGGCATCAAGCCTGCCTTCAAGGGATTTTCCGAACTTCATAATCCGTTTGTCTAGAGCTTTCATCCGTTTTTCTAATGTCTTCATTTTTCAAATACTCCGGGCGATATTTAGGACAGGTCTTTTTGTTATTTTGAATAAAATACAGGTTCTACCGCGCTGATCACTTCTATGACAGAATCGTTGAAAAAGAAGACATAAGCCTTGTAATATGCCTTTTCGAAGAAATCAAAACTTTCTTTTTTCAACCAGTCCATATAACTGTCATCTATTATTTCAAAAAAATAATGTGGTGTAGCAGGATTTTTATCACAATGATTTTTTGCTCTGTTTTGGAATAAATATTCTGAAAATTTTACTTTATAAGATTCATCCGTCAGTTGGAAATGAATGACGGAGTCTATAAATATTTCAATGTGCACTTCCTTATTGCAATCGGATGCTGAAATATTCACATCTTGTTCAGTAGCATAAACCTTATCCAAATAAAATCTGCAGTTATTTTTTGGGAATTGTAACGGTTTGATTTTATAAATATTATTATTATTCATGATTTTTATTGATTTTCCAGTAAATCTTCGTCTTACCTGGTTTTGAATATTTTCGCACTGGATGGGCGTTTTGATCGGTAAGGTGGACAGATGCCGTCTGAAACGGTTGGTTTTCAGACGGCATAGGGTGTGTTTCTTTACAAGTCGGCGGCGATTTCGTTTTGGACTGCTTTGGCAGCTTCGAGTGCGGCGAGCTGTTCGGCTACGCCTTGTTCGATTTTGGAAAGGCTGGCAGACTTGGCTTCATGGTAGGCTTCTTCGAGGGCATAGCGGAAACCGGTTTCGTCTGTGCCGCCGTGGCTTTTAATCACGATGCCGCGCAGCCCGAGCAGGATGGCCCCGTTGAATTTGCGCGGGTCGAGTTTGTTTTTCAGCCCTTTAAGGGCGGGTAGGGCGGCAACGGCGGCAAGTTTGTTGAACAGGTTGCTTTGGAATTCGCGGCGGATGGCTCCGCTCATGAATTTGACTGCGCCTTCGATGGTTTTGAGCATGACGTTGCCGACAAAGCCGTCTGCGACGACGACATCTGCTTCGCCGTAGAGGATGCTGTTGCTTTCGATGTTGCCGATAAAGTTGAGTTTGCTGTTTTGCAGCAGTTTGTAGGTTTGTTTGACGGTGTCCGTACCTTTGATGTCTTCTGTGCCGACGTTGACCAGCCCGACGCGCGGTTGTCCTTTTTGAGGATGGAGTGCATGGACGAGTTCGCTGCCGATAACGGCAAATTGGGCGAGCTGTTCGGGGGTGCAGTCGACGTTCGCGCCAAGGTCGAGTGCAAGGGTAACATGGTCGGTGTCGGACGGGAGGAATTTGGCGATGGCGGGGCGTTCGATGCCGGGTATGGTCTTGAGGACGAAACGTGCGGTTGCCATGAGTGCGCCCGTGTTGCCTGCGGATACGGCGGCTTGGGCTTTGCCTTCTTTAACTTGGTTGATGGCAACGCGCATGGAGGAGTCTTTTTTGTTCTTTAGGGCGGACTGAGGGGATTCATCCATGCCGACAACTTGGGTGGTATGGCAGATGTCAATAAGTTCCATCGGCGCGCCTGCTGCGTTCAGGGCTTGGCGGAGCTGTGCTTCGTCGCCGGTCATAATCAGGCGGACATCGGGATGTGCTTGGAGGAATGCGGTTGCGCCGGGTACGGTAACGGCAAGTCCTTGGTCGCCGCCCATGGCATCTACGGCCAATGTAATCATAGGGGTTTCTCCGGTAGGTTTTCGGTCTGCGGCAGGGATTGTGCGGGTTTCAGACGGCATCGGTTCGGAAAATATGCCGTCTGAAAGGGTCAGCCTCGGCTGCTTTCGGCAAGACGGTTGTGTTCGTCGATATCGAGTGCATCCCATGGATAGTTAATCCACCAGTCGTCTACGGTGATGCCGCTGAAATAGGGAATGCCTTCGGGGATTTTACCTGCTTTGGCTTTGATTTTTTCGTGCAGTACGGCGACGCCGATGGTGCCGAAGTCTTCCTTGAGCAGTTCTTTCAGGCAGAACTCCATGGTTACGCGGCTGTCGTCCACTTCATCGACGACGAGCACGTTTTTGCCCCGCAGGGCTTCGGGAACGGGGTCGAGCCATTGGACTTTTTTGACTTCTTCGGTAACTTGTCCTTCGTTGTCGCTGTCGTAATAGGCGGTGGTTACGGCATAAATCGGAATTTCCAGAAAACAGCGCAGCATACGTGCCGGAATAAAGCCGCCGCCGCCGATAGCGATCATGGCATCGTATTTGACACCGGCGTTCCGGATTTTTTCTGCCAATGCTTTGATGACGCGGTGGATGTCATCGTAGGTGTACCAGATTTTCTGTTTCATCGGAATTTCCTTGGTGCTTTCGGGTATGTTTTCAAAATACGGGATATTATACGGAACGGTTTGTCCCTGTATATTGACCTATGGCGAAAGTTTGTACGGATGTTGCATCCAATACAAAAAAAGCCAGTAATTGCATGGCAATGTTCTGGCTTTTTCAGTCAGTCGAATAGGGATTATTCGCCCTTGGCTTTTACCACTTTGCGGCCGCGGTACATGCCGTTTGGAGAAATGTGGTGCGGGCGGTGCACTTCGCCGGTTGTGCTGTCAACGGACAGTGAAGGCGCAGTCAGCGCGTCGTGAGAACGGTGCATACCGCGTTTGGAAGGGGATTTTTTGTTTTGTTGAACGGCCATTTCAAGCTCCTAGATAAATAAACTGTGTCCTAATTAACTGCTTTTCAAACCTGCTAAAACAGCAAAGGGGTTTGGTTTGTCCCGATTGACTTCTTCCAGTGTCCCATTGTCGCCGCAGTCTTCGTGTCGAGGGGAGAAGGGGAGCGACATCAGGATTTGGTCTTCGACCAAGGTTTGTACGTCAAGCTCTTTTTCGAGCAACATGCCTTCCAATTCTTCATCGGCAAGCATGGCTTCGTCCAAATCCCCTTCATCGGCAAACAGGACGATACGGCTGGTTTCATCGAGCAGAAACGGTACGGGCGTAATGCAACGCTGGCAAACCAGGGGCATATCGGCTTTGACGTTCAAGTCGAGAAACAGGCGTTGCAACCGGTCGCGGCCGCCTTGCAGCGTAAACGACACGCGTGCCTGTTTGTCGGCCGGATAATCGTGCGAACTGACGCGTTCATCCAATTCTTCGAGCAGGAAGCTGCCTTGCAGGTTCTGCCCTTCGGCGGCGAAAACTTCTGGGTCAATCAAATTAGGGTCTGACATAAACGGGGTATGATATAATTTAGATGTTCTAACGTCAATATTTTTAAGAAAAATGTTATGACGCACCGGAGGCGGGTATCCGAGTTTCGGCTTATGTTCGGATTTTAACGCCCGTTTGGGTGTGTTTTCAACGGTAAGGAGGATGGGATGGGTTTGGAACTGCCTTTGATTTTGGGTACGAGTTCGGTTTTCCGCCGCGAACAGATGGAAAGGCTCGGCATTGCCTTTCAGGCGGCATCCCCCGATTTTGACGAAACGCCGATGTTGGGGGAGTCTGCCCCTCAGACGGCATTGCGCCTTGCCGAGGGTAAGGCGCGGTCGTTGGCAGGACGTTTCCCCGAGGCGTTGATTGTCGGCGCGGACCAGGTAGCGTGGTGCGACGGCAGGCAGTGGGGCAAGCCGATGAACCTTGCCAACGCGCAAAAGATGCTGATGCATTTGAGCGGCAGGGAGATTGAGTTTTACAGCGCGGTCGTGCTGTTGAATACGGTTACGGGCAGGATGCAGCGGCATATCGATAAGACTGTGGTCGTGATGAGGAAGTTGGACGAGTTGCACATCCTCCGCTATTTGGAGCGCGAGCCTGATGCGGTTTATTGCTCGTGTGCGTTGAAGAGCGAGGATTTGGGTGCATTGTTGATCGAACGGATTGAAAGCAGCGATCCGAATGCTTTGATCGGTTTGCCGGTTTTCCGTCTGGTCGATTTCTTGAAAAATGAGGGACTGGATGTTTTGTAACTGCCCGTTTATGCCGTCTGAAGGGTTCAGACGGCATTTTTAACTGACGAGTGAGGGAATGATGTCTCCTGTTTTGTATTTGATTCCTACGCCTTTGGGTACGCCTGACACACCGTGCCTGTTGCCGCATGAACAACAGGCGGTTGTCGGGCTGACGGATTTTGTCGTGGAAGCGGAAAAAACGGCGCGTGCGCATTTGAAACATTTGGGCGTGACTACGCCTATCCGCGAGCTGAATCTTCAAACGTTGAATGAACACACGGATTTGAAGACTTTGCCGGAATTGCTGAAACCTTTGCAGGAAGGGCGCAGTATGGGCATCGTCAGCGAGGCGGGTTGCCCGGCCGTTGCCGATCCGGGTGCGAATTTGGTGGCATTGGCGCATAAACACGGTTTTGAAGTACGGCCTTTGGTCGGCCCGTCCAGCTTGTTGCTGGCGTTGATGGCTTCGGGTGCGAATGGGCAGAACTTTGCGTTTAAGGGTTATTTGCCGTCTGAAAAAAACGAGCGGATTCAGAGTTTGAAGGCTTTGGAGCAACGTTCGCGGCAGTGCGGCGAGACGCAGATTTTTATTGAAACGCCTTATCGCAATGATGCGCTGCTTGCCGATACGGTGGAAAACCTGCATCCTGAAACGCGCTTGTGTACGGCTACGGATTTGACGTTGCCGACACAGGAAATCATCAGCCAGACGATTGCGCAGTGGCGAAAAAGAAAAGAAATGCCGAACTTGAAAAAACGCCCGACGATTTTTGTATTGCATGCTGCTTAAAACTGGATTGGATTC
>ADBE01000033.1 GCA_000176735.1 Neisseria polysaccharea ATCC 43768
AAATCAAATCCACCTGCACGGGGCGAATCTATCGGATTCAGACGGCAACACTCGGCGAAATGCCGCCCGAAGGTTATCCCATCCTCTTCGTTTTGGACGGCGAAGCCTTTTTTCCCGCACTTTTCAACATCATGCAGTCGCTGATGAACAACCCCGTTACCCGAAGCCGCGCCCCCTGCCTTATTGTCGGCATCGGCTACGCCGGAGGAGGAGTGCGCGATTTGGTACAACGTGCCGCCGACTACACGCCGCCGCTTGGAGACAACGCCACAGCAGACGAACGGCAGCAGTTCGGACAGGCAGACCGCTTCGCCGCCTTTATCGACAGCGAGCTGACCGCCTTTTTAGAAAGCAAATACCGGTTGGACAAAAATGAAACCGCCGTATTCGGGCATTCGTTCGGCGCACTGTTCGGACTGTATTCCCTGCTTTCCCGCCGCCGTTTCAGACGGCATTGGCTCGTATCCCCCTCGATTTGGTGGCACAACAGGCGGATACTCGACTTTATGCCGTCTGAAAACCGGCTAAACGGCATCGATGTCTGCCTCAACATCGGCGCGCTAGAACGGGGCAGCGATTGTAAACGCAGGGAAGAACGCGACATGGCAGGGCAGGCCGAACAAATGGCGGCAGAGTTAGACAGGCACGGGGCCGCCGTCTTTTTCCGGGAATATCTGAATGCCAACCACGGCAATGTCCCGTTCCACTCGCTGACCGACTGCGTCGAATATTTGAGGAAGGCTTGGCAGAGGTAGGGGGAATTAAATATATGACTGCTTTGTTTTGCATCGGAAAATATAGTGGATTAACAAAAACCGATATGGCGTTGCCTCGCCTTAGCTCAAAGAGAACGATTCTCTAAGGTGCTGAAGCACCAAGTGAATCGGTTCCGTACTGTTTGTACTGTCTGCGGCTTCGTCGCCTTGTCCTGATTTTTTGTTAATCCACTATAACAAGAGCTACTTAAGGGTTATTGCTCCCGTTCTCATTTTATCTTGATATAAAAATCCCTGCTTCAGGCCGTCTGAAACAGGGATAGGTTAATTTAACGGACGGGCGGGCGTTTTTTCAGACGGCACGGTCTGATTTCTTTGCCCGGTTCGTCGATTTGGTATTTTGGGAATGAAAGGGCGGTTTTGACACCGATACTTTGGAAAATGCCGTTTTTCCCTTTGGTGCTGTCTGTGTCATGCACACGGATATCAATCGTCCCGGTTGCCCTATTTAGACTGGCGAAATAACCAAAAAATACGTTTTTCTTGGCAGTTACTTTTATTCAATCATTCGAATAAAGTACGAATGAAACAGATTTTGGGCTTCAGACGGCATTTGTATTTTGGGTTACCAGTTGACACGCACCGACCGGCTGCCGAGCAGTTTTTCCAGTTCGCCGAACAATGCGGAACTCGGCGTAACCGTCCATTTCGGCGGCACTTGAAGCCTGCCCGACGCTTTTCCGTTGCCATACGACAGTTGCAGCGGGATGCGCGGCGTGTCGGGCAGTTGGTGGGCGGCAAGCAGTTGTACCAGTTTGCCGATGTCGTGATGCGGGGCGAGGGCGAGGCTGAGGCTGCGGGCGTAGCGTTCGCGCGCCGTTTGCAGGGTCATGACTTGGTTTGCTATGATGCGCAACCCGTCGCCGCCGCCGTAGTCGTCGCGGCTGACTTTGGATTCGATAATCAGCACTTGGTCGGCTTTGAGGCAGTCGGCGCAGTTTTCCAACGTCTGACCGCCGATCATGATTTCAATCTGTCCGCTCAAATCTTCAAGGCTGACGAAGGCGATTTTGCCGCGCTTGCCCATCATGGTGCGCACGGCGGTAACGAATCCGGCGAGGCGCACGCTGTCTTGCGGTTTGAGTTTCGACAGTTTCTGCGGGGCGATTTGGCGGACTTCTTGGGCATACGGGCCGAACGGGTGGCCGGAGAGGTAGAAGCCGATGACGGTTTTTTCTTCGGCGAGTTTTTCCGACTCGCTCCACATGGGCGCGTCAACGAGCCGCACCGGTTCGATGGCATCTTCCATCATGTCGAAAAGTCCGCCCTGATTGGCGTTGGCGGCTTTTTGGTCGGCGTTGTCCATAGCGAGGTCGATGTTCGCCAAGAGCATGGCGCGGTTGGGTTCGATGCTGTCGAACGCGCCGCCGCGTATCAGGGCTTCGAGGGTGCGGCGGTTCATGTGTTCTTTGCCGACGCGCTCGCAGAAGTCCAAGAGGCCGGTAAACTTGCCGCCGCTTTGCCGCGCGGCGATGATGGATTCGACGGCTGCTTCGCCCGTGCCTTTAATCGCGCCGAGTGCGTAGCGGATTTTCATGTTCGGATACGGCGTGAAGCGGTAGTCGGATTCGTTGATGTCGGGCGGCAGGAACTCGATGCCGTTGGCGCGGCAGTCGTCGTAGAAATGCTTGAGCTGGTCGGTGTTGTCCAATTCAGACGACATGGTCGCCGCCATAAATTCGGCGGGGTAGTGGGCTTTGAGCCATGCGGTCTGATAGGAAATCAGGGCGTAGGCGGCGGCGTGGGATTTGTTGAAACCGTAGCCGGCGAATTTTTCCATGTAGTTGAAGATTTCGTCGGATTTTTCGCGAGAAATACCTTGTTTTGCCGCGCCTTCGGCGAAGATTTCTCGGTGTTTCACCATTTCTTCGGGTTTTTTCTTACCCATGGCGCGACGCAGCAAATCCGCGCCGCCGAGCGAGTAGCCGCCGATAATCTGCGCTGCCTGCATCACTTGTTCTTGATACACCATAATGCCGTAGGTCGGCGCGAGGATGCCTTCGAGCAGCGGGTGGATGTATTGGAATTCCTGACCCTTCATACGCGCGACGAAGTCGGGGATGTTGTCCATCGGGCCTGGGCGGTAGAGCGATACGAAGGCGATGAGTTCTTCAAACTTGGTCGTATGCGCCGTTTTCAGCATTTTTTTCATGCCGGTCGACTCGAACTGGAATACGGCGGTAGTGTTCGCATCGCGGAAGATTTGGTAGGCAACCTGGTCGTCAAGCGGAATCTTGCCGACATCGACGATATCGCCGGTGGTGCTTTTGATGTTGTTCTGCGCCATTTCGATAATGGTCAGGTTGCGCAGGCCCAAAAAGTCGAATTTCACCAAACCCACATCTTCCACGTCGCCTTTATCGTACATGGATACGGGCGAGGCGGATTCGTCCGCCTGATACACGGGGCTGTAATCGGAAATCTTGCCCGGCGCAATCAACACGCCGCCCGCGTGCATACCTAGACCGCGCGTTAAATCTTCCAGCTTTTTCGCCAACGTAATCAGTTCGTCCGCTTCTTCCGCTTCGATTAATTCCTGAATCTGCGGCTCCGCCTTCATCGCGTCGTCCAAACCCAGAGGTTTGTTGGCTTCCAACGGAATCAGCTTGGACAGTTTGTCGCACAGCATAAACGGCAGCTCCAGCACGCGCCCGACGTCGCGGATGACCGCTTTGGACGACATCGTGCCGAAGGTAACAATCTGGCTGACCGCTTCCGCACCGTATTTCTCGCGCACATACTCAATCACGCGGCCGCGGTTGCTTTGGCAAAAGTCCACGTCGAAGTCGGGCATAGAAACGCGTTCGGGGTTTAGGAAACGCTCGAACAGCAGCGCGTATTTGAGCGGATCAAGGTCGGTAATCTTCAGCGAATACGCCACCAGCGAACCCGCGCCCGAACCGCGTCCCGGCCCGACCGGGCAGCCGTGTGTTTTCGCCCAGTTGATAAAGTCTTGTACGATAAGGAAATAGCCGGGGAATTTCATTTGGATGATGATGTTCAGCTCAAAATCCAAACGTTCCTGATATTCCGGCATTTTTGCCGCCCGCTCCGCCTCGTCGGGATAAAGCTGAACCATGCGTTCCTGCAAGCCCTCATTGGAGAGTTTGATGAGATAGTCATCGAGCGACAAACCGTCCGGCGTGGGGAAGAGCGGCAGGAAGTTTTTGCCCAATGTGATGTGCAGATTACAGCGTTTGGCGATTTCTACCGTGTTTTCCAAGGCTTCGGGCAAATCGGCGAAACGTTCGGCCATGGTTTCCGGCGGAATGAAAAACTGGCCCGGCGTAAAATCGCGCGGACGTTTTTTGTCCGTCAATACCCAGCCGCCTGCGATGCACACCCGCGCCTCGTGTGCGTTGAAATCGTCGCGGCTCATAAACTGTGTCGGATGCGTCGCTACCACCGGCAAACCCAGTTCCTCCGCCAGCTTCACGCTGCCCGAAACGCAAGCCTCCCATTCGGGGCATTCGGGCAGGCGTTGCAGCTCTAAATAAAACGCATCGGGGAACCACGCTGCATATTTCAACGCCGCCGCACGCGCCGCATCTTCATTGCCGTTCAACAGATTCACGCCCACTTCGCCGTAATGCGCGCCGCTCAAACAAATCAAGCCACTGTTGTCGCCGTTTTCCAGCCATTCGGGGTTGAGTTCCGCATGATGGATATTGCGGTCTTTGCCGACATAGGCCGCCGTCAAAAGCTCGCTCAAGCGCAGATAACCCGCATCGTTGCGGATAATCAGCATAGCGCGGAACGGCTTGTCGGGCGCATTCGGATTGCCTATCCACACGTCCGCCGCGCCGATGGGTTTAATTCCTGCGCCGCGGCAGGCTTTATAGAATTTCACCAAACCGAATTCATTCATCAAATCGCTGATGCCCAAAGCAGGCAAACCGTATTCCTGCGCTTTGGCAATCAGTTTTTTAATCCGCACCATACCGTCGGTAATCGAGAATTCGGTATGCAGGCGCAGGGGGATGTAGGTCGGCTCGGTCATGGCAAAATCGGCGTGAACAATAAAAGGCGTATTGTAGCAGGGTTGTCTTTAGATGGCGGTGTAGGTAATGCTGTTTCGGATTCAGACGGCATGACCTGCAAATGTTTTTGAGCTTTTACGACGGCAAAAAAATGCCTCCTACCGTGTGGTGGAGGCTTCCCAAGGAGTATTGATAGATATAAAGGACTATCAAACTAGTTATAAAGAACTATATACCTTATTCGGACGGATGGCAAGCAGTTAAATTAATTTTACGTTCAAACAGGTTTTTGATTTCGTTTTGATGGCTGATGCCGATGACCAGTGTATCGGGCAGTTTGTGTTTGAGGATGTGCATCAGCGTCAATGCGGATTCGTCGTCGAGCTGGTTGGTGGCTTCGTCAAGGAACAGGATTTGCGGTTTGTGCAGCAAGGCTCGGGCAAGGCTGAGCCGCTGCTGTTCGCCGCCTGACAGGAAGGAGTGCCATTCCTTTTCGGTATCCAAGTCGTCGGTCAGACGGCCTAACCCTACCTGTTCCAATGCCGTCTGAAGGGCGTGGTTGTCTGTATGTGCGGCATTCGGGTAGTTGGCGGTTTGACGCAGGGTTCCGGCGGGAAGATAGGGGCGTTGCGGTAGGAACAATGTTCCGCCTTTTAATGTGAAATTGCCGAGATAATAAGGCCACAACCCTGCCAATACGCGCAGAAGGGTGGATTTTCCGATGCCGCTCCTGCCTTCGAGCAATACCCATTCGGGGGCGTGGGCTTTGAGGGTGATACCGGAGAGCAGTTTGCCGCCACTTTGGGTGTGGACGGTCAGGTCTTGCAGGACGAGGATGCCACCTGCTTTGTTGCCGGACGGTGATGGGTCGGGTTTTTGTATTGCGGCTGCCGTTGTCCTTTTTTCGCTTATTTGTTCTAATGCCGTCTGAAAACTGGAAAGGCGTTCGACGACCGCCGCCCATTCGATAAGGCTGCGGTAGTAATCGGTAAACCAGCCGAAACTGTCTTGAACCCGGGCAAACGATGTGCGGGTCTGCATCATATCGCCGAAGGTCAGGGTTTTCGCCAGATACATGGGTAACGTGGCGAGGATGGGGATAAAGATGCTGATGCGGACGTAGGTTGCAAAGAAGGTTTCTTGGCGGAATTCGCAGTTGGTCAGCTGCCGCCAGTTGTCGCGGATACGCTTGAAACGCTGTTTCAGGCGGTCTGCTTCGGCATCGTTGCCATTGTAAAAAGCGATTTGTTCGGCATTATCGCGCACGCGCAGGAGTGCGGCACGATAATCGGCTTCGCGGTGCTGGCGGTCAATGTTGAGGATTTTCAGTTTGCGGCCGACGAGGTGTGCGAAGAGTGTGCTGATGATGGAATAAATCAGGGCAACCCAGACGAGGTAGCCGTGCAGGGTGATGTTTTGTCCGCCGATATTGAAGGTTTGTACGCCGGAAAGCGTCCATAATACGGTAACAAAGGCACTGAGTTTGGTGATGTTGCTGATGAAGGAGCGAAACAGGCCGATACTTTGGTCGGCAAGCAGGTAGATGTCTTCGGCGATACGTTGGTCGGGGTTGTCCGGTTCGCCGGTCAGGCGCAGGCGGTAGTGTTTGTGTTCGTCAAGCCAGTGGTGTTGGAACTGCTCGGTCAGATGGGAACGCCAGCGGAAAATAAGGCGTTTCTGCAGCCAGTCCCCAAATCCGATGCAGGCAACAATCATTGCCATATATCCTAAAAATTCACTGATCAGGGAAGGCATGGACGCGCCGTCGAATGCGGCCAGCGCATCATAGAAGCGTTTGTCCCAAGCAGCTATCCAAACGCTGATGGTGGTTGAAAAAAGCGTAAGGCCGATGAGTGAGGCGAGTATCAGCCATTGGGTTTTGCTGTGTCTGCCTGTCCAAAACGGACGGGCAAGATTAAGGAAGTTTTTGAGGGATTTCATGATGTTTTTAATGCATACGGCAAGCCGTCCGAAAGCAGGGGCAGGCTTTCAGACGGCCTCTTTGATTAAAAATGATACTTTTGCAGCGAAGGCACGCCCTTACATCTTCCACTTCAGGCTGAACACGGCATTGCGCGGTTCGCCGTAGAAGTTGCCGTAGTTTTTTGTACGGTTGCTGTTGTTTTCATAGTAGCGTTTGTCGGTCAGGTTGTTGACCGCCAGCCCCAGTTGCAAATTGTCGGTCGGACGGTATTGCAATCCGGCATTCCAAACGGTATAGCCGCCTTGGGGCAGTTTGCTGCCGGTTTTGCTTTGACTGGATAAGCCCATACCGATGCTTAACTTACCGTTTGCAAACGGCGGCGTATAGCTGCTGTAAGCTCGGAAAATATGTTTTGGTGTCCAGTTGGCAAAATCGCCCTCGGTATGGGGATGGTTTTCTGTTTTGCGGATATTGTAGGTATAGCCGGCAAACAGTTTCCAATTCGCGCCGATTGCTCCGGAAATTTCCGCATCTGCACCGCGGCTGCGTTCTTTTGCGGGAACGTAGTAGAAAGTCTGCTTCTTGTTGCCGCTGGCCGGAACGTTGACGCGTACGCCGACGTTGGTGTTATCGGTTTGGAACAGGGAAACGGCCGTATTGAGTTTGCCCTGCATCCATTCGCCTTTCCAACCCAATTCGTAGTTTTTACCGACTTCGGGCGCGAGATAGCTGTTGTCTGCATTTGTTTTCAGTGTCGGTTTGTAGATGGATGTATAGCTTGCATAGAGGCTTTGCCCCGGCATGAAATCGTAAGTGATGCCGATGTATGGAATGAATTTGCTGTTTTTGACTGAATAGGTTTTTGCATCATTGTCCGGAGCGCCTGCATAACGGGACCAGTTGTAATTGAAGTCTCGTTTCCAATGGGTATAGCGTCCGCCTACCAACAGATGCAGTTTTTCCCGACCACATTGACCTGATTTAATTCCACCTGTTGTACTTCTTCAGCGGCTTGAACGGCTTGCGGCAGCGCGGCAAGGCAGAGTGCCAAGGTGCTAAGTTTGAAAAGTTTCTCTTTATTTGAATGGTTCATTTGATTGATCCCGGATAAAGCTGTTGTCGTAAAATGTTTATTTTTATTTGATATTTATAGCCATAAAAACTATAAATATTCAAAGTATTAGGTTTTTCAGACGACCTTCGTCAGATAAAACGAATAAAATTTATTAAACCCTTGCGGATAAAAAATGTTGCCGCCGGGCGGAGTACCCAATGGCAACTACTTATCCAAGGTTGTAAGATAGATATAAGGAATTAGCTGAAAAATAGTTATTAAGAACTATACTCTAACGGTAAAAATTGGCAACCGTTTTTTTCAGACGACCTCACGTTTTTTCACATACTCTTGCCATAAGTCAAAATTCTGTCCGGCAAAAATACCCCTTCTTTTGTTTGGAGGAAGAGGGGGTATCTGCGTATCAGTCAGTTTTAGCTTCATTTTCTTGTGAACCGTGAAAAGGCGTATTGTAGCAGGGTTGGCAAAGGCCGTCTAAAACACTCATTTCAGACGGCCTTTTATTTATTCACATTATTTCAATTTCGCTTTGAAGAACTGCTCGAATTTATCAAACGGAATTTTGCCGGTGCTGTTGTCGTATAAATCCGTGTGTTGCACCTGGTACGATGTATAGCTCTTTATCTTTGCTGCCTAATGCTTTGTAAGCATCTTCACCGAAGTAACGGCTGTGAGCAATTTCACCGTGAACCACTAAAGCTGGCGATTTCAATTCTGCCGTATATTTCAAAATTGGCATATTAATCAGCGGTAACATACCCGTTACAGTCCAAGACGCATCAGGGTTTGAGTTTACGCTACGAGGGTGGTAGCCGCGTTCGGTACGGTAGAAATTAGCGTATTCTTTAATAAATTTAGGGGTTTCCGCCGTGAAATCTTTTTTCGGATCAAGGTTGTTGGTCGGTAATAAGTCAGTGTAACCGTTTTTTGATGTTTCCCAACGTGCGTTGCTCATATTCAATTTCATTTTATAACGTGCATCAGCACTTTGCGCAGGTGCGCGGTCGTATGAACTATCAGCATTCGCTTGCATTTTGATTTCATAGCCGTTTGCTGCAACACGGGTCATATCATACATAGTACTGACTGCTACGGCTTTGATGCGAGGGTCTGATACCGCTGCATTCAAGGCAAATCCGCCCCAGCCACATACGCTTAAAATCCCGATTTCATCACGATTAACATTATCTAAAGAGCCTAAGAAATCTACCGCTGCTGAGAAGTCTTCAGTGTTGATTTCAGGCGATGGTACATTGCGTGGTGTGCCTGAAGTTTCGCTGGTGTATGTTTTGAAAGGTGTTTTTTGAGTCGGGCATTATAGGAGTGAGCTATTTTGAGTAAATTTATAAAATACGACTTCATAATTTTTAAAAGTGAAAGGATAATCCGAATTGAATAATATATCTATTGAGAAGAAAACCATTAAATAGTACAATGCACCGAAACTAGGTATTTTTTTCCTAAAAATAAAGCGAAATAGGTGGCTAACTATGTTAATCCAATTTTCTGTTGAAAATTATCGTTCAATCAAACAAGAACAGACGCTTTCGTTGGTTCGTGATTCAGGAAAGGAAATGCCGGACAACTATTTTGACAGTAATGCGCCCGCTACACTGTCTTTATTAAAATCTGCCGTTATTTATGGAGCCAACGCCTCAGGTAAATCCAATGTAATCAAGGCATTACATTCAATGATTCAAATTCTTTCGGATTCCTTCAATAAGAAAGAGAAAGAACCAATCAGAACTGAATCTTTTCTTTTTGATGAAACATACAAAAACAATCCAACACATTATGACATTTCACTTGTTGTGGATTTACTCAATGATGAAGGTAGTTTGCAACCTACTAGAGTGGATTATGGCTTTATTGCTGACAACAAAAAAATCCATGAAGAATGGTTAAGTGTCTATCCAAAAGGTCGCGAACAAAACTGGTATTCCCGTGAGTATAACCAGCAGACCGAAAGCTATGATTGGAAAATGTCTGATTATTTCAAAGGCGAAAGAGTGAGTTGGAGAAATCAAACCAGACCAGATCAGCTATTCTTATCTAGTGCAGCACATTTAAATAGTGAACAAATCAAACCTATTTTTCATAGCCTCATCAATAGAATTCCAATTATTAGCACAGATAGAATCAGCAATGAGATGGCAAAAAAGCAATGTAAAAAATCTGAAAAAGATAAAAAGATCATGATTCAGTTATTGCGTTCTGCAGGTATCGAATTAGATGATATTGTTTTTGAAAAGCCTAAAGTAAATTTTGAAGAACTTTCTGATGATATTCCTGATTTCATTAAAGAGGAAATACTGCAAGATTTACAACAGCGCATCATCGCCCAACACGAGACTTTTTTTGTATATTTGGATAATGAAAATAAACCACAAAAAATAAATTTAAGAGACGAATCAGATGGTACGCAAAAATTATTTGAGTTTTCAGGATTAATTCTGGCAGTTTTGCATAATGGCGATACTTTGGTTATTGATGAATTAAATAAAAGCCTACATCCTGATCTGGTTAGATTTTTGGTTAAACTATTCAATTCCTCAATTAACCAAAGAAATGCTCAGCTTATTTTTACAACACATGAAACTTCCGTGTTAAGAAAAAATCTATTACGTCGGGATCAAATTTGGTTTTGTGAAAAAAATAAGGATAGATCAACAACGCTTTATCCATTAACGGATTTTAAACCGCATATCAATCGTGAAGATATTGAAGAATATTATTTGAGCGGTAAATATGGGGCAAAACCTATTTTCCAAGACTTTAATTTCCCATTCTCTTTTTGGGAGGATTAAAGCTATGGCAAAACGGAAAGCTCGAGATTTATCCCGTAAAGTACCAAAACGAGAAACTTATAAAACCATTTTGATCGGTTGCGAAGGTGAGAAAACGGAAAAACTTTATTTTGAAGACTTGATTTCTACTGAAAATCTTTCTTCGGTAAATGTTCAAGTTTATTCTGGACGTGGTTCTGATCCTAAATCAGTGGTTGAAACTGCTATTGAAGAAAAAGATAAGCAAAGTCAACATTTAGAATTTGATGAAGTTTATTGTGTCATTGATAGAGATGCGCATCAAACCTTTGATGATGCCCAAAAGTTGGCGAAGGAACACAATATAAATTTGATTGTATCTTACCCAAGTTTTGAATATTGGTATCTTTGCCATTTTAAATATTCTCGCGCACCTATTGTGAAAACAGGCGGTAAAAGTGCTGGTGATAATTGTGTTGCTTTACTTAATAAAGAATGGAACGCAATATTTTCAATGAATTACAATAAGGCGCAGGAAGGTATTTATAGGGTTTTGTTACCCTATATAGAAACAGCAATAGCAAACTCAAGAATGGCTTTTAGAGAAGCACAAACAGATGGTGCGTTGAATCCATCTACCGAAGTTCATGACTTGGTTGATAATTTAAGGAAAATTAAGTAGTAATCTTATGAAAAACAGCCTTGAAACCCTAAAATTTTCTGCTCGCTAGCGGAAACCTTACAATTCAAAGAAACCGCCAATCGCTTAGCTGTTTCACCGCCCGTGGTTACACGAATAATTGTTAAATTGGAAGATTATTTAGGCGATCACTTTTTCAACGCAACACTAGACAGGTTAGGCTGACTGACTTTAGCGAGCAATTTTTACCTGAAGCGCAAGCTTTATTGGTACAAAGCGAACGCTTATTGATTTCCAGAAAACAACGACAAGAAAATGACATGATAGCTTTGGTACGCGCCGAGCTGGCGAATGAATGATAGTGTTCTGTCGCAATTATTGACCGAACTTGCGCCTTATCCTGACCTGATTATTGATTGGAGACCTTTGCAAAATTCCTTTTCCCCCAACAACCGAAACCCCAACACAGGTTTTCGGCTGTTTTCGTTTCAAATATCCACTAATTCTACCCCAATACCCCCTTAATCCTCCCCGGATACCTGATAATCAGGCATCCGGCCGCCTTTTAGGCGGCAGCGGGCGCACTTAGCCTGTTGGCGGCTTTCAACAGGTTCAAACACATCGCCTTCAGATGACTTTGCGCACTCACTTTGAGCAAACCAAAATAGGCTGCCCGGGCGTAGCGGAATTTACGGTGCAGCGTACCGAAGCTTTGTTCGACTACATAACGGGTTTTCGACAAATACCGGTTACGCTTCGTTTGATTTTCCGTCAGCGGACGGTTGCGGTGGGCTTTGCGCATAATGCCGTCCGGTAACCGATGCTCTTTCAGATGTTGCCGGTTTTCCGCACTGTCATAGCCTTTGTCGGCATAGACGGCCGTACCTTCGGGCAGTCCTTCCAACAAAGGCGACAGGTGGTTGCACTCATGGGTATTGGCGGGGGTAATGTGCAGTTTCCCGATATAGCCTTCCTCATCGGTGCGGGTATGTTGTTTGTAACCGATTTTGTAGAGGCCGTTTTTCTTTGTCCAGCGGGCATCGCTGTCTTTACTCGGAGTGGTTTGGCCGCTGACTTGTCCTTTGTTATCGACTTCTATAGCCTGACGCTGTTTGCTGCCGGCAGTCTGAAT